>JAUYBG010000018.1 GCA_030693205.1 bacterium | reverse complement strand
TTCTAATAATTATATTATATCAGATAAACGCAAAAATCACAAAAATTGTCAAAAGCGATTTTTAATGCTAGAATAAATATATAAATTTTATAAAAAATCTTATGTATAAACCAGTTGTGCTGCTGATTCTCGATGGCTGGGGAATAAATTTTAATTCTCAGGGCAATGCGATCGCTCAAGCTAATACTCCGACTGTTAATTCGCTGTGGCGGCATTATCCGGCTTTAGCTTTGCAAGCTTCCAGCATTGCAGTGGGTCTGCCGTGGGGAGAAATGGGAAATTCCGAAGTTGGACACACTATTTTGGGCGCGGGCCGGATTGTTTACCAAAATCTTCCTAGAATCACATTATCTATTCAAAATGGCAGTTTTTTCACGAATCCGGCGTTTCTAAACGCGATTAACCGCGCGCGAAACCATAAATCCTCAATTCACTTATTCGGTTTGGCCAGTAACGGCGGCGTTCATAGCCATATTGAACATTTGGGCGCTCTTATCGAGTTAATGAAAAAAGAAAATTTTCCCGATGTGTTTTTGCATTTATTTACGGATGGCCGCGATACTATGCCTAATTCCGGAATAAAGTTTATCAGCGAGATCGAACAAATTTTGGCTGATATGAATATTGGCAAGATCGCCAGTATTGCAGGAAGATATTACGCGATGGACAGGAATAATAACTGGGACAGGACTCTGAAAACCTACGAATGCATAATCGGCAACGGAGAAAATTCCGCTTCTAGCGCTTCTGATGTCCTAACAAACAGCTATGCAAAAGGCGTTACCGACGAATTTATTTCCCCGACTTTTATTGAAAACAAAAATGCCGACGGCGAAAAGATCGGAATGGTCAAAGACAATGACGTGGTTATATTTTTTAATTTTCGCGAAGATCGAGCCCGTCAGCTAACAAAGGCTTTTACGGCATCGGATTTTAATGGATTTAAAAAAAGCAAAACGATCTCAAATCTTTATTTTGTTACAATGACCGAATACGAGAAAAATATCGCTTCCGAAGTCGCTTTTTTGCCTGAACGCATTGTTTGGCCGCTGGCGCGCGTGATCAGCGAACAAGGGCTCAAGCAGCTTCATATCGCGGAAACGGAAAAATACGCCCATGTTACATATTTTTTCAACGGAGGCAATGAAGTTGCGTATCCGGGAGAAACTCGAACGCTGATTCCGTCGCTTTCAATATCTAATTTTGCCAACCGTCCGGAAATGTCTGTGGTGGAAATCTCCAATAAAATTGTAACGGAAATTTCCCGCGGAGTTTACGACTTCATAGTCGGTAATTTTGCCAACGCCGATATGGTCGGGCATACCGGAGATTTGAACGCAACGATCAAAGCGGTTGAAGCCGTGGATAAAAATTTGGCAAAAATTATTGATGCCGTCCTGACTTATAATGGCGCCCTTCTGATTACGGCTGATCACGGAAATGCCGAGGAAAAAATCAATCCGCTTACGGGAGAAGTGCTGACCGAACATACTTCAAACCCTGTTCCATTATGGCTGGTGACGTCTAAAAATAAAAAAAACAAAGACCAAACTGAGATTATCAATGAACAAGGCGCGGTCAAGGGTTTGCTCGCGGATATCGCGCCGACTATTCTTGAACTGATGGAGGTCAAAAAACCGGAAGAAATGACAGGACGAAGCTTATTGCCGCTTTTGGAAGAAAATAATAGCGTAGAAAATGGATAAAAATAAAATAAAAAAATAAATTTAAAAATCGGCTTACAAAACAGCCGATTTTTAAATAACTATTAGATTCCATAATTGTAATTTTCTTATTTTTTCTTTTTCGAAACAATGATCTTATCCACAATCCCATACGCCTTCGCCTCTTCCGCGTTCATAAAAAAATCTCGATCGGTATCTTTCTCGATCTTTTCAATTTTTTGTCCGGTATGTTTTGATAAAATTTTATTTATCCTGTCTTTGATCTGAAGAATATGGCGCGAAGCGATAGCGATATCAACCGCCTGGCCGCTTGCCCCTCCCATTACCTGGTGGATCAGAACTTCTGAGTTTGGCAAAACAAATCTCTTGCCTTTTGCGCCGCTCGCGAGCAATATCGCCGCGGCACTGGCGGCAATACCGATACAAATAGTGGAAACGTTTGATTTCAAATATTGTATCGTGTCGTAAATAGCCAAAGCCGCGCTGACGCTGCCTCCGGGACTATTGATATATAAGTTTATATCTCCGTCTCCCTGGCTATCCAAAAACAATAATTGAGCGATAACGGTATTGGCAACGCTATCATCGATCGGAAATCCCAGGAAGATTATCCGGTCTTTGAGGAGGCGGGAATAAATATCATACGCCCGCTCCCCTTGAGAGGTTTTATCGATTACCATCGGCACCAGTTCCATTTTTGGCATATTATTCATATTTTTATATAATGTTTATTTTTTAAGAACGATATTTTCCAGGAAAACCAGAACTTTTTCCGTAATCAAAACATCATAAATGTTATTTTTTAATTTTTCCGGATCAATTTCTTTCTGAGCATCGTCGGTTTTTTTATAATTAGCCAGAATTTTATTTACTTGCTCTGAAATTTCTTTCTCGGCTACTTTTAAATTCTCTTGCTTGACGATCTCATGGGTAATAAGATAATTATTGATCCGGCTTTCGGCGGTTTGCCGCCAGCTTTCTTTCAAATTAGCCTCGGTTTTAGCCAGCTGACTCAGATACTCTTCGAATTTTAAGCCATTCTGCTCGACACTGTGCTTAAATTCGGCAAGCATTCTCTCGACTTCAGAGTTTACCAAGATATCCGGCAACTCTTTTGTGCCATAATTTTTAATAAGAAATTCGACTATTTTAGTCCGAAATTTTTCTTTTTCCACTTTTGTTTTTTCAAGCATAATTCCTTCGGAAATGCTCTTTTCCAACTCTTTGACTTCTTTAAAATTGCCAAGGGTTTTGGCGAACTCGTCATCAAACTTTGGCGTGATCACCTCTTGCACTAAATTCATTTTAACTTTGAAACTGACATTTTTTCCCGCTAAATTTTTCTGATAATAATCTTTGGGAAAAACGACGCTAAATTCTTTTTCTTCAGCGGTTTTCATTCCAATAATATTATTTTCAAATTCCGGCAAAAAATTGCTTCGCCCGATTATTAACGGATGATGCTTGCTCTCTCCTTTTTCGATCTTTACCTTATCCAGCCGGCTTTCAAAATCAATCTCCACCCTATCGCCTTTTTGAGCCAGACGAGCGACTGTGACGATCTTCGCGCGCGAGTTCAGTAAATATTCAATAGAATCTTTGAGCTCTTTTTCTTCCACTTTCGGAGTTTCAAGCTTTATTCCTTCAGCCGCTAATTTTTTCTTATAATCCTCGCTAAGCGCGATCGGCGGAATAACCGCTAAAATCGCTTTGTAAATTATATCATTCTCCTGAGCCAGTTTGATCATTTCCACTTTTGGCTGGCCTACGGGAACAAGTTTGTGTTTTTGAAGCGCTTCGTGATAAGTATCATTTACCGCGTGTTCGGCTATTTCTTCCATAATTGCCGCAAGGCCGACATTTTTTTCAATTGTTTTAGCATCGGCTTTGCCCGGCCTGAAACCGGGAATTTTTACGTGATTGGCCAGACATTCTACCGCGTGATCATGATAATGTTTCCATTTTTCAGCCGGAATTTCGACTGTCAATTCAACTTGTGATTTGGGAAGTTTTTTTAGTTCGATTTTCATAATTTTATTTACTGTTATACTGTCGGTATTTATCCGCATTATCTGCTTAATTCGCCCGTTAGCGGCGGAACAACTTGTTTCTTGCGAGAAACGACTCCCTTGAGAAATATTTCATTATTTTCCGCTTTGGCGCCAAAAACTTTTTCCGCGAGATTTTTTTCCGCATCGCTTAAGATATACATTATACTGTTCTCTTTTAAAATGTCAACGATCAAAAAGAAAACATAATCAAGCTTTTCGACTGATTTTTTTGCCGCCAACGCCGCCATTAACTCGCTTTTCTTGGAGCTTACGCTTTGAGTATCCGTTGTTTCCCAAACGCCAATTCCAACTTTGGATTTGCCCATTTCGAAATTCTTGTAATCTTTAGAGACAATCTCGCTGGTCGCTATTCCTCCCAAGCTGGATTTTGCCGCAAATTGCGCTTTAACGAATTTTTCAAGATCGAGCTTAGCGGTCTTATTCAGTTCTTCGAATATTTTTTTATCGTCAGAAGAAGTGGTCGGGGAAGTCAAATTCAATGTATCGGAAATTATGGAAGCGATCATCATGATCGCCGATGTTTTATCTATTTTAACGCCTTTTTCTTTTAAGATCTTGTAAATTACCGTGGCTGTGCAACCGACAGGTTCAATGCGCGCCAAAATCGGTTTCCCGGATTTCAACCCGCCAAGATTATGATGATCGACAATTGCCGCCAAATTCGCATCAGTTAAACCGGGTAAAATTTGGGCAGGCTCTGTGGTATCAACCAATACTACGTTTTCATCGGTAATTTTTTCTATCATAACCGGCTTTTCAATCTTTAGAAGATCTAAAATATATTTTGTTTCATTGTTGATATCGCCTGCAATTCGCGGCTCAACGCTAAAACCAAAAATATTTTCAGCAAAGCGAGAAATTAATATTGCCGCTAATACCGAATCCGCGTCAGGATTCATATGCCCGAGAGAAATAGTTTTATTCTGCATATTAAATAAAATAATTATTAATTAAACATATTGGCACCTCTTAAAAGCGAGCCAATTTATTTTTGATTGTACAAGGGGATTCAGGGGTTACCCCTATACTCGCCTCGATTCGAGTCGAGTCGAAGCGGGCAAGCAAAAATAATTGGCGAGCTTTGTCTTATGACAGCTCTACTTTTTCTCTTTCTTCACTTTTTCTTTTTTTTCCTTGACTTTTTTAACCGGCTTGCTTTCCGTGCCATCAACCGCTTCGCCTACAACAGATTTTTTTGTTTTTTCTTTCTTAGTTTCTTTTTCTTTTTCGGCAGGTTTTTCTTTTACTTCCTTAGCCGCTTCCGAGGCTTCTTCTTTTGGCGCTTCCGGCGTGCCAGCTACCACATCGATTCGATAGCCGGTAAGTTTTGAGGCCAGACGGACATTTTGGCCATGTTTTCCGATAGCGAGCGATAATTGCTCGGGAATAACTTTTGCTACGGCTGACTTGCTCTTTTCGTCGATCTTTACAGCCAAAACTTTTGCCGGACTTAAAGCCTTGGCAATGAATTTTGCCGTATCCTTGTTCCATTCGATGATATCAATCTTTTCACCGCCAATTTCTTCCATGATCGCCTGAACCCTGGTTCCTTTTTGCCCGACGCAAGCGCCAATCGGATCAATATTGTGATCGTTCGATGTAACGGCAATTTTTGACCTATCGCCGGCTTCCCTGCTTATGGCTTTTATTTCGATGGATTTGTCGGCAATTTCAGGAACTTCAAGCGTAAAAAGATTTTTTATCAATTCATTATGAGTCCGGGAAAGTATGATTTCCGGTCCTTTGGGAGTTTCGCTGACTTTTACCACATAAACCTTCAATCTTTGCCCGGTTCTGTAATTCTCGCGCATGACTTGTTCGGACGGAGGAATAATGCCGACGGTCTTATTGATATCGACAAAAACAACCCTACCTTTGAAAGGCGGGAGTATTTCAACCCGCTGTACGCTTCCGATCAATACCGCTCCTTCGTGTTTTTTAAATTCATTGAAGATCACCGAGCGTTCCACTTCTCGGATCCTTTGAATGATCACTTGCTTGGCGGTTTGCGATGCGATTCTGCCGAAATCGGACTTGGAAGGCATTTCATTCTCGATCTCATCTTCCAGTTTCGCGTCCGGTTTGATCAATCGCGCTTCGCTGAGTTTTATGTGTTTATCGGGATTATATCTTATCTTTATTTGCTCTTCGCCGAATTCTGCGCCCGGCACGGAGTTTTTTTCGTCTCTAGCCGCTTTATTGATGATCGCTCTTTCCGATTCTATCTTTAAAGCAGTTTGAAAAGTTTCGCCGGTAGCGATAGCTTCAGCTTCTTCTTCAATATCGTCAGGCACCACCTGTTTGATCTGGGAAACTTTTATATCGCCTGTCTCCGGATTAAATTTAACGCGGATGATCTGGCTTTTTTTGCCGTAGTCTTTCTTATAGGCAGCGGCCAATGCCGCTTCAATTACTTTGAAAATCTCATCTTTTGCGATGCCTTTTTCTTCGGCGATCTGGTTGATAGCCAAAGCGAATTGTTTTTGATCTAACATAATTTTCGTATTTATTGCTTATTAATTAAGTTTACCCTATTGGAAACGGAAAGCATTTTTTTAAAATGAGCCCGATCACTCGGGCTTCCAAAAAAATCAGTTCATTCAATAAGGCAGTCAATCGTATAAATATATTATAGCGAATAGAAAAATAAAGTCAAGCCAAAAAAAATAAGGGCTCACAATGAACCCCTTAAGGTAATCTTAGCTTTTCCCTTAATTACCTCAATCTTACCGCCGATTGGCATTTCTCCCGGCGTTTTTTCTAACGCCATTCGGATGCTTTCTGTGGCATCCACCTGGCCAGGTGACGGCAGAAATATAGTATTCCGCAGTTTTTTTATTTCCCGGAAATACTGTTTCATCCCTATCACTATTATTACTTCTTTTAAGCTTAAAGAAGATTTAAATCCGTGATTAGGACTGTATATCGTTCCTGTCTCTTTATTCAATACCCATTTTGTTCCTCCACACACTGCAGTTTCATCGCTGAGATTCAACTCGTGCGTCAGTCCGCCCAATAATTTAAGTGCGGAAAGCTCATTTGCTTTTATACGATTTGATTTAATCGTATAAATTTTTTCCAGCGGATTGACGAGAACCATCAAATCCGGATTTTGCCCTTCCGGCGAAAAAGAATTCGCAACCCTGCTTACGCTTAATGGGCGATTTGATTCAACGATTACCACCGTTAAATCAAAAAAATTCTTCCAGTCATATCTGATATCGTCTTTTGCTACCAGGCTTTCTAGTTTTCTTCTTTTTACCACTTTAATCACCTTTTCTTTTATTTTTTCTTTTCGCTTGGTAATCTTTTTGTTTATTACCTCGCTTAAACAATCATTAAGTATTTTAATAACTGATTACGCGAGGTAAAATTTATTGTATGTGTTTTGAAAGAACAATTTTAAAACATAACTTTATATTATATGCTAAATTTTTAAAAATGTCAAGAATGATGCATAATTATCGCTTAAATAAAGCAAAAAATCGGTTCTTAACCGGGTAAAAATTATTTTTTATACAGCCTTTCACCAATCAAAAATGCCTTTTTCAATTGTTTTAATTTCAGCGATAATGCTGGAACCGGCTTTAACTTTATCTTTTTCCTTAACTTTCAACTCAATATTGTCTTCAGCCTCGCCTGCAGTCGAGGCGGGCAGGACTAAAATAACCTGACTGCCTAATTTTATCAAGCCAAGCGCATCTCCCTTGACAACTTTTTGCCCTTCTTCTACCGCGCAAACTATTTTTTTAGCCATCACTCCCGCCACCTGGATCACCTTAATATTACCAATGGCGGTTTTTATTAAAATCTCATTATTTTCATTCTCCAAAGACGCGCGCATATTATGGGCTTTGTGTATGGCATTAAAGAATTTTCCTTTGGAATATTTGATCGAAAGTATCTCTCCGTCAAGCGGCGCTTTTTGGCGGTGCATATTGTGTATATTCATCATTATCACAATAAGCCAGCCCCGCGGCGATACGTCCTTGGTCTTGACCAGAACCTTGCCTAATTTATTTTCCCGGATCTCAAGATCTTTTCCGTGATCATATTTTATTATTTTTACGATCTTTCCATCCGCCGGAGACACGATATTGTCGCCCGCAGGTATCGTTCGCTTGGGGTTCCGCAAAAACCAAAATCTATAAAGAAAAAATAAAGAAAAGGCAAAGATAAACAAAGATAAAAAATATGACATAGGTTTTACCTTAATCCGATATATTTTATTTTATTGTCAATCTTACCTTTTTGTAAATCCGCGTAAATCTTTCCAACATCTTCCAAACTCACATCTCTGCCGCCCAATCCATAGATGCAACTTTGAAATTTAGGAGTTTTTTTCGCTCCCGCGTATAACGCGCGAATTTCGTTTGAAAGCGCTCCATATGCTCCGGGTGCGGCGGCTTTGTCGAGAATTGCCACTCGTTTTATTTTGGCTAAGGATCTCCTGATTGATTCCCCGGGAAATGGCCGAAAAAGGCGTATTTTTAATAATCCGGCCTTGATCCCTTTTTTTCTTAATTTATCAACTATGACTTTCGCCGTTCCGGCGGTTGAACCCATAAGCACAACAGCGATGCTGGCATCTTTCAAGCGATATTCTTCGATATAGGAATATTTTCTTCCACTGAGCTTTTCGTATTCATCGTCAATTATACGCAGAACATTTAAAACGTTTTCAATCCCTTCTATTTGCTGGCGCTTATGTTCAAAATAATAATCAAACAGATCCAGTCCGCCGTAAGTCACAGGATGGTCGACATCAAGCAAGGGATACAATGGTTTCCATTCGCCGATAAATTTTTTTACGATCTTGTCTTCGATCTTCAAAACATTTTGAACGGCATGGCTGGTTATAAAGCCATCCTGCATTACCATTACCGGCGTTAATACTTTTCCATGTTCCGCAAGCCTCAATGAAATCAATGTATTGTCATAAACTTCCTGGGCATTTTCGGAAAATATCTGGATCCAACCGGAATCGCGAAGCATCATCGCGTCAGATTGATCTCCGTGGATATTCAACGGCGCGGAAAGCGACCGATTGGCAACCGCCATTACGATCGGCAGCCGCATCCCGGAAGCGATATAGCAAACTTCAGCCATAAAAGCCAAACCTTGGCTTGATGTGGCGGTCATAGCCCGCACTCCCGCGGCAGAAGCGCCGACAACCGCGCTCAGCGCCGAATGCTCACTCTCAGCATTGATTATGGAAGTCGTAACTTTGCCATCGGCCGCCATTCTGGCGAAAGACTCAATGATCGGAGTTTGCGGCGTAATCGGATATACTGCCACGACGTCCGGATTGATCTGCCTCATTGCTTCAGCCGCCGCTTCGGCGCCGGAAAGAGCGTGATATTTTGTTTTTCTCGTGGAAGACATGGTAATTATATGTTTAAAATAATTTTATAATCATTTTTTATTCTTTTTGCATCTCAATCGCTTTTACCGGGCATTCTTCGGCGCAAATACCGCAACCCTTGCAAATATCATAATTCGTAGAATCAAGTACTACCTCGGTTTTTATTTTTATCGCAGATTTTTCTTCCTCGCTTAAATCCGCTAATTTTTTAACGCTTATTGCCGCATCGGGGCAAAATATGACACACCTCATGCAATTCGTGCATTTTGATTTATCGGTTACGGGTTTTTTCGTGCGCCAAGCGCCAGTCTTGAATTTCTTGGCATTGCCGGCTTCGGTAATCACTCCTCCAATAGGAATTTCACGCCATGATTTTAATTTTACATTTGTTTTTTTCACGGTATTCATATCCTTATTATTCGATTAAATTTTACACTGAGCGTTTGACGCCTGTAATTCTACCGCTTCGTATCCTTTTCTGAAAGCTAAAATGTTTTTTTCCGCCATTTCTCTGCCTTTTTTCCGGGCAAAAATTTCTTCCAGCTCTTCTTCAAGCGCTTTTTTGGAAACAATATTACTGATTTTATTCAGTGCTCCCATCAAAACTATTCCGGAAAAATCTTTTCCCAAAACTTCAACGGCGATTTTCGTGGCATTTAATGCGTATATTTTTTGCCTGCAGCCCAGCATTTCCCGCACATCCTTTTCTTCCTTAAAACTATTCACGAGCAACAGGCCGTTTTTTTTCAATCCGCTGGTTATATCCACTATTCCCAGCAATGTGGGATCAGCCAAAATAACAATATCCGGGGTCTTGATATTGCTATGCACTCTTATGGGCTCGTTGGAAATTCTGACGAATACCTGCATCGGCGCGCCGCTTCTCTCGGGGCCATATTCGGAAAAAGCTTCGACAAATTTCCCGTCTTCGATCCCCGCCTCAGCCAATATCTGGCCGATAGTTTTCGCGCCTTGCCCGCCGCGGGAGTGAATGCGGATTTCAAAAAGATTTTCCATATAATTTAAACAATTTACAGGCATAAATTAATGTACGCTCAACATCCTATCTTCTAATCCGTAAATATCTTTTCCTCTTGGGTTTTTAAACATTTTTCCGTGGCCAGGGATCAAATAATCAACCATCAAAAGAATTTTTTTGCGGCTGGCAGTCAAAGTTTTTGGGCTTTCAACTTGCAATAATTTATTATCCCCGCCACGCCAATACAAATCTCCAACCACAGCTATTATACCAAATTCCGTGTTATTTACAATTATAGAAATATCTTCCAGGGCGTGCCCGGGAGTTTTGGTGATGCGAACATTTTTAGTGATTCGCCGCTCTGCCTTTGCCAATAAAAATTTATCGCCTTTGAATTCTCCCAGACTGTCAATAAACAAAGCTTCGGAAAATAAAAAATTATTAGCGATATGATCAGCGTGAGGATGCGTAAGAACCACGATATCGATATTTTTCGGCTTAAGCTTTTCCTTTTTCAATCCTGCGATTATTTTTTTATCTTCGCCGGGCGAACCGGTATCCACGAGAATATTTTTTCCACTATCGCAAATCAAAACAACATTACTGCCGGTCTGGCAACGATTCTTGCCGATCCATTTGAAATAACCGGGTTTGATGATTTTGACAAATGTTTTCATGATTTAGTTACAATAAAATAATAATTTAGACTTTCGAGTGTCTTTTTAAAAAGTCTAAATTATTATTTAGTCTAAAATTGCTAACTCACCAGCGCGCTCGTATCTCCTTCCGGCAATCCCAATTCTCGAGCCTTCAAGACCCGTCTCATAATCTTTCCGCTTCGGGTTTTCGGCAAGGAATCGACAAAGGCGATATCGCCGATCACCGCAACCGGGCCAAGAGCGTGGCGAACTGCCAGAAGCAATTCTTTTTTAAGTTCATCCGAGCCGGTAAAACCTTGTTTCAGGATCAAAAACGCTTTGATCACTTCGCCTTTGACCGGATCAGGAATACCAATCACGCCGGCTTCAGCCACCGCTTTGTGATGAACGAATGCGCTTTCGACTTCGGCAGTACCAATCCTGTGTCCGGCAATTTTCAATACATCATCGCCGCGGCCCTGGATCCAAAAAAATCCGTCTTTATCTTTGAAGGCAATGTCGCCAGAGGCATAGACTCCGCCAGGAATTTCCTGCCAGTAGGTTTTAACATAGCGGTCGGGATTATTGAAGATCGTTCGGACCATCGACGGCCACTGATTGAGAATTACCAAATATCCGCCTTTTCCGACTTCAACTTGCTTACCGTTTTTATCGACAATATCCGCAATAATTCCCGGGAAAGGCTTGGTCACGCTTCCGGCTTTAAGAGGCGCGCAAGGAAGCGGGGTCAGCATATGCATGCCAGTCTCAGTCTGCCACCAGGTATCCATGATCGGACAGCGATTTTTACCGACAAATTCATTATACCAAAGCCAGGCCGCCGGATTGAGCGGCTCGCCGACTGAACCCAAGATTCGCAAAGATGTCATCGCGTGTTTCGCCGGCCATTCATTGCCGTATTTCGCCATCGCGCGGATCAGAGTCGGCGCGGTATAGAGAATATTCACGCTGTATTTTTCCACTGTTTTCCAAATTCGATCCGGTTCGGGCATATCCGGAACACCCTCATACATAAGAGTCGTAATGCCGGCCAAAAGCGGACCATAAATTATATAACTGTGCCCGGTGATCCATCCCGGATCCGCGGTGCACCAAAGAACTTCATTCCCATGCAGATCAAATACCCATTTTATCGTGCGAAGCACGCCCACCATATATCCGCCAACCGCGTGAACTATTCCTTTCGGCTTCGCCGTAGTGCCGGAAGTATAAAGCACAAATGCCGGATCTTCCGAATCCATTTCTTCGCATTTCGCTTCCTCGCTTTTATCTTTGATCAATTCATGATACCAGACATCTTTGGCCATATTAAAACTGATCGGCTGAGCATTATTTTTTACCACAATAACTTTTTGGATCGTCGGACAATTCACAACCGCTTTATCAACCATCTCTTTAAGGTTTATAACTTTTCCGCGGCGAAAACTGCCATCGGCGGTGATCAAAACTTTTGCCTGCGCATCTTGAATTCTATCGGTCAAAGCCATTGCCGAGTAACCGGCATAAACCACTGAATGCATCGCGCCGATCTTGGCGCATGCCAGCATCGAAATAGCAATTTCCGGAATATTCGGCATATATATCGCCACTCTATCTCCTTTTTGAACTCCGAGTGAACGAAGCGCATTCGCCATTTTATTTACTTCTTTGAAAAGTTCCAAGTAAGTATATTTTTTGGTCCGGCCGGTCTCGTCTTCCCAAAGAATCGCGGTCTTCGCGCCTTTTCCCGCTTCAATATGCCGATCAACCGCGTTATAAGCCAAATTAGTTTTAGCGCCGACAAACCATTTATAAAAAGGTTTTTTGTCTTTATCTAAAACTTTAGTCCATGGCGCAGACCAATTGATATCTTTAGCGGCATCTTCCCAAAATTTTTCCGGATTGGCGGCGGCGGTTTTCAATATCGCGTCATAATCTTTTACAATCGCTTTATCCAAAATCTCTTTTGAAGGCAAGTATATTTTTTGCGCGCTCAGCAGCACTTCGGTTGTTTCCGCGGTGTTAGAAGCTTCGTTTGCCACAGCTTCGGTTTTCGCGGCATGCGGTTTGGCAATTTCTATCGGCAAATTAATTTTACTGCTGGCTTTTGGCCGAATAGCAGCAATAAGTTCGACTTTAGGAATTCCTTTAAACTTCTTAGCTTTTGGCTTAATCTTGGATTTAATTTTCGCTTTCGTCTTAAGTTTAATTTTTGCTTTAAACTTAGCCTTTTTAACAGCCACTTTTTTTATAGCTTTTTTCTTTTTCAAAACTACTTTTTTAGCTTTCAATACTTTTTTCTTGGCCGATTTTACTTTACCCTGAGCGCGTCGAAGGGCCGGCTTTTTAAATTTCTTCGTCTTTTTTGGCATAAGATTTTCACAATTTTCAATTATCAGGACTGCTTTGCAGGATTGATTGAAAATCGAATAATTAAATATTGATTAAAAATTAAGTTAATATTTTTTAAATATTGCTATATTATATCACATTATGCTTTTTTCCAGAAGCGAAAAACAATAAAATACTATATATCCAGATTTTTTAGATCTTTTTTACCCAACAGCCCGTTTTGCGCGCCGGGCGCGGCAACCACCGAAGATGTGTTTAGAATCCCCAGCTTCATCGCTTTATCAATATCGTCTTTGAATAATTCCAGGCCGGCAACAAATGACGACCCAAAAGCATCGCCCACTCCGGTTGTATCAAGCCTCTCTCCTTTCTCTATAATCGGCGCATAGTACATTTTTACTCCGTCATAAGCCCACGCGCCATCTCTGCCGCACGTAATCACTACCGTGCGCGGACCGTAATTTTTAATTATGGATAATAGATTTTTTACATCACTCGGAACAATATTCTCTTTTTTAACTTTTGGATCGCTTGTTACCAACTGGGTAGCTTCATCCTGGTTTAAGATCAAGACTTCGGTATATTTGAAAAAAAAGCTCAATTCTTTCAGGCCGCCGACGAGCTGGCTTAGTCCCGGATTCCAGGCAATCCTGAGCTTCCGCTTTTTATTTTTTACGGCGAAAACCTGAGCTAAAATCCTCTGCCAGTCTCCGCTTAAAGAGGCCAGGTATATCCATTTCGTATTCTTCAGCGCGGCGATTCCTTTTCGGTTTAATTCCAATTTATTTTTTACATTATCATCGCGAAAAATTATCCGGTCTTTGTCAGGACCGATTATGATAACGGCAAAATCGCTTTTTTGTTTTGCTGTTTTCTGGATCAGTTCAATTCCTACTTTCTTTTTTTTAAAATTGCTGATTATTTCATTGCCAAAAAGATCATCTCCGGTCGCGATAATAGCCGAGGATTTAAACCCGAAGCTTGCGAATGATACCGCCGTATTAGCCGCGCCGCCGCCGAATCCGTGAACGACTTTTTCCGAACTGATTTTCGCGCCATGTTCAAAGGCCAGCAGTTTCTGCCGCAAAATGTCTTTTTCATTATCGATTAAAAACATTTCACTTTTGATCGGGAAAAATGTAATATCATAAGTCGCGCCGCCAATAGTGATAACGTCGTATTTTTGTTTCAACCCGTTAGAAATTCCCATATTTATGATTCTAGTTATTATTAGACCACATTAAAAATAATTATTTATTTCTAACGGGTTTCATAAAAATATATTTAAATTAGTTTATCGTATTTTTGTGGGAACATTTTTACAGCGTGCAATTAACCTGATTCCACGTAGTCATATTCGCGTATCCCATTCCTTGCAAGATTACGGCGATTGCCAGCCAAGCGATAAAAACGATAGCCAAACCCGCGATCACACTACTCATGGCAGATTTAGCCAGTTCAATATTTCTGGGATTCCCGGTCGATAAAGCATAGAGAAGCCCGGCAATTATAAGAATAAATACTCCGATCCCGACAGCCAGATCTAAAACAAAATTAATAATATTTTTTAACATATAGAACATTGCGCAAAGAGTGCAAGCCTGAGACTCGTCAATATCGCCGGTGGCAAGATTATCATCTAATCGGCCGCAAGGAACCAAACCGGTTGTGATGTCGGGAAAAGTTATACTGCAGGTAATACTTAAATTTTTTGCTTCATAATCTCCTCCTGTAATTGAAAACAGAGATAATGGCACTAAGCAACTATTTAATTCTGTAGGATCTATCGCGCATTGTTCAACTCCACCCACTATACATGTACAAGTTGCTCCATATATAATTGCATTAATCGCGCTTTCAAATCCAGTATAAGTATTTCCAGTTGTCGGCATATATTCTGTACTGCCAACGGTTAAAGAATTCGGAATACTTCTAAAACCAGTCATATCGGAATAATTATACGGAATATTGCCGCAAGTAGGATAACTGCCAATCACTGTTCCGTCATTTTTTAGCTTTGTTACGGAACCGTATCCAGCTGTAGTACAAGAAGCAGGCGCACTTGGACCGTTTGGATTAGTATAACCAGGGCCGCCACCGCCATAATTTACTATCCAAATATTATTATCAAAATCAATAGCCACGCCTTCGGCTCCTATTCCTACTGGAATGTTACCAATAACACTTCCATCGGAAACTTTAAATTTTAAAACTCGTGAAGAACTTGTTGTCCAAAAAGACCTGTTATCGTCAACAACCATCCAAACACTTTTATTAATAGTACCGTCCCCTGCAATTCCCCGTCCTCCATAAGTATTAGGTCCGCCGCTTAAACCGGAAGGATAATTTGTAACGCTGGTAATGCCGCCTCCTGTGTCTCTGACTACTTTCCATGCCCCACCATTATCAGCCCATTGCGCTATCCAAATATTCGAATCATTGTCTATGCCGATTCCATATGCACCGGCTGTCGGTTCAGTATCCTTAGTTACTATCGCTCCACTTGAATATTTATAAGAAGTAACACTCCCGTTGCTTTGAGACCAAACAATACCATATTTATCACCAATCATGCCATAAGAGTATGCCGGACATAAACTGGCTAATTTTGTTCCTTTTCCTCCGCATGAAGCAGAAGTACAAACTACATGCAAACGATCGCCAGTACCTACTCCAGACGGGCACGCAACAGCTCCAACTCCAGCCGTACCAGTCCATATATTCCCATATCTATCAAAAGTTAAACCACGATTCAGAGTTGCACCTGTGTTAACTTGTCCTCCGTATTTATATTCTCCGGTGCCGTCGTTTTTCGGCTCGAGCCATGTTATATAGGCGTTTCCCCGATTTGCCACCCAAACATCTCCGCCCGGAATTAAAGTAATACGAGAAGGATCATTAAACGAAGCTGGGTCAAATCCAGGCGTAGAATTTGTATATAATTTTACTAAAGTGCCATCTGTTGTTCTAATCTGAGCTATAGTATTACTGCCACTATTAGGCACCCAAATATATGGAGTTTTAATTAAAGTTTTTGGCACAAGATCCACTGTTGTCGTAGTAATCGTAGCAGACATCGGAAGCGATATCTTTGCTTCATTATTATACCCTCCACCAGCAGGAAAAACCAAAGGCATAGTAGTATTACCATTAGAAAATTTAGTAGTACTGCAATCTTCAGTGCGTGCATTTGCAATAAGCGGCAAAAATAAAACTGCCATTAATATTAATAAAAACACAAAAAAGCCATTCTTTTTATTTTTTAGAAAAATCATAAAATTAAATATTAAAATATTATTAATAGGATAAGATTGTTATTGACTCAGGCGTAAAATCTTTAATCTTTGTAACATCTTTTGAATATTTTATACTGACAGAATCCTCTTTTTTAAAATCGGAAAGCTTAATATCGTTTGAAATATATTCAAGTTCATTTTTTTTACCCGCTCTTGGCTGGGAAGTTATCCGTTTTAATACGGTATTATTGTCTATTATTAATTTTCTTATTTCTTTTTTATTTTCATCCCATCTGCTTTTTTCCAAATTGAAAACGGGAGTTTCTGCTGAAATCGTATTGTTTTGCACGCTTACAATTTTACCATATACAACATAAATACCTATAGCGCTTTCGGCTGAAAATGATTCGCCTGTATTTTTTTTTGAAGAATTAACTGAAACCGCAATCGCAAAAAGCGAAAAAATAAAAATAATTCCGATTACGGCGATCGCGCCACTCGCAATTTTGAGAAAAATAATTGACTTATCTTTTATTTTTTTCATATTATAAATTATTTAATTAAAATATCATCAACCTTCCATTCATTACCCTCTTTGATAAATTTTAAAATTGCCCTCTCTTCTTTATTGAAAGAAATTGATGATTTCCCCGTTTGCCCGTCTTCATCTACATATTCTATGGTTGTTGCGCCCTGAATCGTGGCTCCTCTCATTTCCCTTTTTGTATATCTAACTTCCACCTCAACTAAATCACCACTTTGGGATAAAACAACCGATTCTTTAACAAGTAATGAAAATGTAATATATTTTTTCGGTTTATTTTCCAGCTCTTGTTTTTTCTCTTTTATAAAATTTTCTTTTTCGCCCCATAAGCGGCTCGTTATTTTATCCTTTAGGCTTTCCAGATTTGTGAAATCTCCAAATTGGTATGTTCCGTATGCTCTGACAAAATTCTCCGCCAAATCTTTTATTTTTTTCTCTTCCTGCACGGAAACACTCGCTGGCAACTGTCCGCCGAAAGGGGTCGGGCTTGGCGATGAGCCGATTCCACCGCGGTATTTATTGCTTATAAAAGTTCCCGCTAATACCAAACCCAGCAAAACAGCTATCCCGATAATAATTTTAAAAATAATAGTCATATTTTATTTTAAAAAATAATTCATTGTAAATTGAAAATTGAGTTTTGAAAATTAAGATATCTCTTCCTCTATTTCCATCAATCTATTGTATTTCGCCAGTCTTTCTCCCCTCGAAAGCGAACCGGCTTTGATAAAATCCGCGCCGACCGCCACAGCCAGATCAGCGATAAAATTATCGCAAGTCTCTCCCGAACGATGCGATACGACAACTTTCCAGCCTGCCTCTTGCGCCATTTTTACCGCTTCGATAGTTTCTGAAAGCGTGCCGATTTGATTAGGCTTAATGATGATTGCGTTGCCTATCGCTTCTTTAATCGCTTTTTCGAGCAACTTTATATTTGTTACCGTTAGATCATCGGTAATTACCATTGTGTCGCCATTAGCTGTCTTTAGCCGGATAAAGGCTTTTCGCCATTCGATCCAGTCTTTTTCGTTTAACGGATCTTCGACTGAAATTAGATTATATTTATTGATCCATTCGATATAAAGAGATATCAAGCGTTCGGACGACAGCGAAACACCATCAGCCTTTAAGACATAATGATCTTCTTTTTTATCATAAAAAGAGTTAGCTCCGGCGTCAATGCCCAAGCAAACATCTTTCCCTATAATGTAACCGGCGCGTTTGATCGCTTCCAGCACCAGATCAAAAGCAAAAATGGTTGATTTGATATCAGGGGCATATCCTCCCTCATTGCCGATATCGGTATCAAGGTTATGCTGGCTTAAAACATTCTTAAGTTCATGGAATATTTCAGCGCCGCAACGAATTTTTTCGCTGAACGAAATTTCGGCTTGCGGTATGATCATAATTTCCTGAATATCCAGATTGGTATCCGCGTGGCTGCCGCCGTTGAAAATATTGAACATCGGCGTAGGCAATTTATAATGCCGGGATTGCTTGCCGCGCGAGGAATCAGAGCGAAATTTGTAGGTCTTGGCGATATATTCGTAAAGAGGCAGCTTTGCCGCATAAGCTCCGGCTCTGGCGCAAGCCAAAGAAACTCCCAAAATCGCATTTGCGCCAAGATTCGTTTTATTCTCCGTCCCGTCAAGCTTGATCATTGTATCGTCAATTTCTTGCTGATGAGTCGCGTCTTTTCCTTTCAGAAATTTAGCGATAATTTCATTTATATTTTTAACCGCTTTCAGCACGCCTTTCCCGCCATAACGCTTCAAGTCGCCGTCTCTAAGCTCAAGTGCTTCAGCTCCTCCTGTGGAAGCGCCGGATGGCACCGAAGCAACTGCCTCGATATTTCCGGTTAATTCAACTTTTACTTCAATTGTCGGATCTCCGCGAGAATCTAAAATCTCGCGAGCGATGATGTTTTTAATCTTTGCAACCATAAATTTATTCAATATTAATATTTTATAAAATACAATTCACCTGATTCCATGTCGTCATATTCGCATATCCCATTCCTTGCAGAATCACCGCGATAACCATCCAGGCGATAAAGACGATAGCTATGCCAATGATCGCGCTGGTTATGGCTGACTTAGCCAGTTCTATTTTTCCGGTATTACCGGCAGAAGTCGCATAGAGAAGCCCGGCAATAACAAGAATAAATACTCCGATTCCTATAGCCAAAGTCATCGCAAAATTAATGATATTTTTCAACATATAAAACATCGCGCAGAGAGTGCAGGGCTTGGATTCGTCGATTTCATTGGTGGCGAGATTATCAGCTAATCGCGCGCAGGGAACAAGACCGCCGGTGGGAGGAATAATAACTCCAATCGGAAGAGAACAAGTAGTCGGACCGGAAGAACTGGTTGCGGTCATAGTATAAGTGACGGAACTATTTATCGGACCGACTGTAATACTACCCGATTCCGCCGGACTAACAAGTCCGATACCATTATTAATCGTAGGATTTGTTACGTTTACTGTTATCCAACTCAGTTTCACTTTTTCGCCTTTTAACACCGCATTATTATCCGCATCGCTGGAAAGTGTGCAACTGGACGGAACAATCGCCGGTTCGGGATTGATAAATTGCCGCACCGCAATCCAGTCCATATTTATTTCAGTGTTGGATGCTCCCCCCCCCATGTCGCCAACATTTCCCATAGTGACGGGAAGCGATGACGTCGGAATTTTATTGGTATCGCTATTTGTACCTAACACAACATCGTTTCTAGTTAGTGTAGCTAATGAATCAGTCCACAATAGATCAAAAATATACCATAAATTATCGGTTATTTTAGTGGCTGAAGAAAAAATATTTGAATCCTTCACTGTTATTAAACAATACTGATGGTTAGTACAAATTCCTTTCATTACGCCATTTTGAGGTAGAGGAAGATGAAGTCCGAAGCCAAATGTTCCCGGATACCAAGATCCGGAATTGTCTTTTTCTTTTGCCCTAATCGCATGGTTTACGGAAAAACTGGATAAAGTTTTTATAACCTCGTGCTGACCGCATGGGTCTGAATTAGACGAAGTGGTTGTAATTTTTAGCACTGAACCTAACAAAGTAGAGTTTATAGTTGGCGTACCGCAAGTATTAAGAATATCTGGCGCGGGATTCCATTTTGCCGCATCTAATACCGCTCCGTCAAAATCATCAAAAAAATCAAAAGTATTTTGCGCGTTGCTTGAGCTTGTAGCCAAAGAATTGCCATAATACATATAAATTGTGGTAATATTTGGAGAAGCCGCAATTGAATCAATTTTAACCCAAACAATTGAATTTCCCGTATTATTCCAAGAACCTTTCTCTATCCAATATGACAACTCCGCGCCGGCAGAATTAGTAAAACGTATATCGGATCCATCAGCTTTGATATTAGTATAAGGATTTCCAAAAACAGCAGTACTTAGATTGACTCGAAATTGATAACCGGATAGCACGCTAGCGGTTGAGTTGCCAATTCCAATGCCGTATTTTTGCGTCCAGCTTCCGCCGCCAGAATTGCTTAGCGGAGGATTTGCCGCCATTGCCGCCTGAGGATAAAACGACGACAATAAAAAAGTTAAAAGCGAAAAAAATAAAAAAGCTAATCCTGATATTTTTAAAAAATATGTTTTATATTCCATAAAATAAAGTATTCGAATAATTAAAAAATACGATGGTTTTAAAAATTTTTCAGCGCCTCAATCCCCGGCAGTCTCTTCCCTGCCAAGAAATCCAGCATGGCTCCGCCGCCGGTGGAAATATTAAAACCTTTTATTTTTTTATCCATCAATTCCGGCGCGAACTTTTGCACCGCATAAATTGTTTCGCCTCCGCCGATCAAAACACGCGCTCCGCAATTATAAGCAATTTTTATCGCTTTGATTATACCGCGCGTTCCCTGGCTGTATTCATTTTCTTCGAATTTTCCCATCGGCCCGTTCCAGATAATAAATTTTGCGATTTGTATAAGTTCGGAAAACTTCCCAATCGCATTTTCACCGATATCGAAGTATTTTTGTTTTTCCAAGCTGCCAACTTTGGGCAAAACGACATTGGAAGCAATCTCATTCTTGATCGACGTATTAAGAATTTCATTGGCGATCATACCGCCAACCAGAACATGATCGTAAATTTTCGCCAAAGCATTCACTGCCGGCAATTTTGTTTCCAGCTTAGCGCCTCCGATGATCGCAATCGCGGGATGATCAGGGCGGATCGCGTCGCTCATCAGTTCCAGCTCTTTTTCCATCAATAATCCGGCGTAAGAAGGCAAATATTTTGTAATCCCGGCGATTGACGCGTGTTTTCGGTGCGAGTCGCTGAAAGCGTCATTAATGTAAATATCGCCGAGCTTCGCCAGTTTTTTCGCAAATTTTTCATTATTATTTTCTTCTTCTTCGTGAAATCTTAAATTTTCAAGCATTAAAATTTTACCCGCTTTCATTTTTCTAACAGCTTTCTCCACGTCTTTTCCAATACAATCCGGCGTTTTTTTAATTGAGATCCCAAGCAAGCGGGAAAGCTTGTTTTGAACGGGGTCAAGCCGCAATTTCTCAATAACTTTTCCTTTCGGCCTTCCTAGGTGTGAAAGCAAAATTATCTTTGCTTTTTGCTTTAATAAATATTTGATCGTTGGCAGCGCGGCTTTGATCCTCCAGTCTTCGTTGCCGCTTATCTTGCCATTTTTGCCAATTGGAACATTAAAATCAGTACGCAATAAAACGCGCTTGTTTTTCAACTCTTTCTGCGGAATGCTTTTTAAAAATTTCATAATTTACTTATTACATTTTTTTGCCGATATATTCCGCCATTTCCGCCAATCGGCAAGTGTATCCCCACTCATTATCGTACCAAGCGGTCACTTTTACCAGATTTTCTTGAACTAGCGTTAATTCGGCATCAACGATCGCCGAAAGCGGATTTCCTTTAAAGTCAACTGAAACAAGCTTTTCGTCCGAAACCTCCAAAATTCCTTTCAACTCATTTTTCGATGCTTTCCGGAAAATATCGTTTACTTCCTGAACGGTAGTCTTTTTTTTGATTATGGCAGTGAAATCGGCAATAGAAACGACCGGGGTAGGTACGCGCAAAGCGTAACCGCTTATCTTATTCTTAAGCGAAGGAACCGTTTGAAAAACCGCCTTGGCCGCGCCGGTAGTGGAAGGAATAATGCTCAACGCGGCGGCTCGCGCTTCTCTGATGTTTTTTGCCGGCAGATCAAGCAAGCGCTGGCTATTGGTGTAACTATGAGTTGTTCCGACAAAAGCCTGTTCCACTCCAAAATTATCTTCAAGGACTTTTGCCAAAGGCGCCAAGCAATTGGTAGTACAAGAACCGTTGGAAATTATATGATCATTTTTTGGGTTATATTTTTCTTCATTTACTCCCAGCACAAAAGTATTGATTTTTTCGTTGTCTTTGGTCGGCGCGCTGATGATCACTTTCTTCGCTCCGGCATTTATATGGTTCAGGTTGCCAGCGTAATCCGTAAAAAATCCCGTGCATTCGAGCACTACATCAACCCCAAGCTTTCCCCACGGCAATTTTGCCGGATCTTTCTCGGCAAAAACACGATATTTCTTTTTATCCACAATAATATTTTCCGCATCAGAACCAACATTCCTTGAATAAATCCCATAGTTGGAATCATATTTCAGTAAATGCGCCAGAGTTTTTGAATCAGTCAGATCATTGATTGCGACGATCTGTAATTTCGGATGTTGGTCTAGGATATTCCTAAAAGCCAGTCTTCCGATTCGGCCAAAGCCATTAATCGCGATTTTTGTCATAGATTTTTAAATTTAAATTATTTATTTTGTATAATCTCCTTTGTTGCTGGCAGTTATGGCTCGATTGAAGGCGCTGGTGTCGGCGCAAGCGCTTTTTTAAACGGATCGCTTATCGCGATCAGCAAAATTCCGGTTAAAAGAATAATTGTAAAAAATAATATTGCTTTTATTGCCGGGCTTAAAAAAGTTTTTTCTTCCATGATTGTTCTTTTACTTTAAAAACTTTATAACCTTACGAGATTTATAACTTGTTATATTTTACCACACTTTTCCACTTTATCCAATATTATTGTTTTGTCTTATCCACATTTTATGATATAATAATTTATATCATTTAAATATTCTAATCTTTTAGCGCCTCCGTGGCACTAAGATAAAGCCTCATGAATAACTCCGATCTAAAACTTTTTGTCGAATATTTGCTGAAAAAAAACTATACGGTTTACTCTCCCGTCAAAGAAAGCGGCAGGATTGTCGTTCGCCAGATAACCGATTCAAGAAAATTTTCCCTGGTAAAAGAACGCCCGCTTTATTCATTTAAGAATTTCCTCCTTCCTAACAGAAAAACTATTTTTTCCACGCTAGGCGGCCAGGATAAAAATAACAATGATCAAAAAATGATCCCTAAGCAGGTTTTGTTCGGAATTACGGTTTTTGATTTGCGGGCGGTCGCGCTTTTGAGCCAAGTTTTCGAGAAAGATCCGTACTATCAGGACATAATCTCCCAGACTATTTTTATCGGCCAAAGCCCTGTCCCCGAAGAAAATAGTTTCTACGAAAAATATGAAGAAAATATTTTGGAGCATTTTAAGTTTGATATTTTTATTGAAAGCCGGAGCGACCAAAAAGATTTCCGCATTTTTACGGGATCCAAACACGGACAAAGAATGCTGAACGATTTCGGCTATGATGATTTTGAGCATATCGAATACGCCGGAGCTATTCCCGAGGAAGGCTTAAGCGATTTTCATAAAATTCTAAGGGGAAAAACCAAGCTATCGTATGGCAGTAAAATATGGAAAGACCTGGGCAAAAGATGCCTGGGATGCGATAAATGCACGATTGTTTGCCCAACCTGCTTTTGTTTTAAAATTTTCGACGAAAATAATGTTTTTGATAATTCCATCAAACGCGTTCGCCAATGGGATAGCTGTTTTAATTCGGAATTCTCAGAAATAGCCGGCGGAGCGAAATTTTTAAAAACGATCGAGGACAGGATATACAATTGGTATAGCCACAAATTCGTCAGAATTCCCAATGAGTATAATCTGCCCGGATGCGTCGGTTGCGGCAGGTGCGCGGATGTTTGCCCCGCGGGAATTAACATTAAAGATGAAATTTTTAAAATTATAAACTTTAAAGCAAATCCGCCTCAACGCCTCGCTTCGATCGCGAAGCGAGGCGAGCGGACTCGCCGAAACGGCGAGAAAACTAAAACCGAAATCAAAAATTCTAAAAAAATTAAGTCGTCGTTAAGGAATTTTAGTGTTTAAGCAATTGCCCTTCGACAGGCTCAGGGTGACACATTTATTATAATGTCATGGTGAGCTTGTCGAACCATAATTTATGAGAAATCAATATAAAACTTATCCGCTCGTGATCACTAATATTGAAAGCCAAAGCGCCATGGTTAAGCTTTTTACGCTTAAGCCGGATGATAGGAAAGATATTAAATGCGAAACGGATGAAAAAAAAATAGTTAAATGCTGGTGGCCCGGACAATTTATCGCTCTTTCTATTCCCGGCTTTGGCGAAGCGCCATTTGCCGTCTGTTCGTCCCCCACTCTCTGCAGCGAATTTCAGATTTGCGTGCAAAAAAAAGGCGAATTGACAAGCAAACTTTTTTCAATGTCGGTTGGCGATGAGGTTTATTTTCGCGGCCCATACGGCAATGGATTCCCTCTTTCGAAAATGAACAAAAGGAACATCGCGCTTGTCGCTGGCGGATTGGGGTTAGTCCCTCTAAGACCGCTCATTCAAATGCTTTGCAATCACCCCGGCGAATTCGGCGAAATCCAGCTGTTTAGCGGATGCCGCGAAGAAAAAATGTTACTGTTTAAAAATGAATATAGAAACTGGGAAAAAACCATTGAATTGAATCTTACATTAGATATAGCTCACGAAAATTGGACCGGCAGTACCGGACTGGTTACGACGCTTTTTGACAAAACGCCTCTGGCAAAAGACCCGATAGTAATAATGTGCGGCCCGCCGGTAATGTTTTTTCCCGTAATTCAAAAATTAAAAAATAAAAAAGTGGCGGAAAGCGATATTTACGTTTTGCTTGAACGGCGAATGAATTGCGGAGTCGGCGTTTGCCAGCATTGTGTTTTAGTTAACGGTAAATACGTCTGCCGAGACGGTCCGGTATTCAATTACGCCGGGCTTAAAGATTCGCCAGGAGCGATATAAAAAGTTTATAAAGTTATAAAGTTCATCAAGTTTATAAAGTTAAAATATTTCGTCTGTCTACTTTATAACTTTTTACTTTATAACTTTTTACTAGCCGTGTGCTTAGCTATTCCCGGAAAAATCAAATCGATCGACATTAAAACTCACCATGCGACAGTGAGTTTTAATGGCATAGAAAAAAATATTAATACAGAGATCGTTGACGTTGCAAAAGGAGATTACGTGATAGTGCACGCGGGATTTGCGATCGAGAAACTCGATAAAAATGAGGCGGAAGAAACTCTGAAATTGTTTAAAAAAATAAATGTGTGATTTTTATGAAAAATATCCTGAACGAAATAAATCTATTTGCTAAAAAGATAGATCGCCCGATAGTTCTAATGGAACTCTGCGGCACTCACACCGAAGCAGTGGCGCGGCACGGAATCAAGAAACTACTGCCGAAAAATATCAAACTTCTTTCCGGACCAGGCTGCCCGGTTTGTGTCACTGACCAACGTGATATTAACGCGGTCATTGCTTTGGCACTGGAAGGAATTCCTATTGCTTGTTATGGCGATGTACTGAGAGTACCAGGAACGATTGTCGCCCTGAGCCTGCTCGCCTCGCTGAGTCGAAGCGGGTCGAAGGGCAGTATGGTTCGACAAGCTCACCATGACATTAAAGTCATAAGCTTAGATACAGCAAGAGAGCAGGGCGCGGATATTACAGAAGTTTACTCGGTAGAAGATGCCTTAAAACTTCAAAAAAAAAACCCAATATTGTTTTTTTCGGGCTTGGATTTGAAACAACTACTCCAATGACCGCAAGCGCAATCAAACACGGACTTACGGTCTATTCCTCGCACAAAGCTTTTGTGCCGGCAATGAAAGCGCTTCTTGATACTCCGCAACTTAAAATAGACGGGTTTATTAATCCTGGCCATGTTTCCGCGATTATCGGCTCAAAACCTTATGCGCAATTCAAGCTTCCGCAAGTAATCGCTGGATTTGAAGCAAATGATGTTCTAATAACAATTTATATGCTCTTAAAACAAATCGCGGAAAATCGAGCAGAGGTGGAAAATCAATATGTTCGCGTAGTGCGGCCTGAAGGAAATCCCAAGGCCATGAAATTGATCAGTGAAGTTTTTGCGCTCGGCGATGCATATTGGCGAGGAATCGGAAAAATTCCCAATTCCGGATTTGAGATCCGCTCAAAATATTCGCAATTCGACGCAAAAATAAAATATAAAAATATTCTAAAAAACTGTCACCCTGAGCTTGCTCGCCTCGCTGAGTCGAAGCGGGTCGAGGGGTCTGGTAGTACCAATTGTATCTGCGGCGCGATTCTTCGCGGTTTAAAAGAACCTCGCGATTGCAAGTTGTTCAATAAAAAATGCACCCCGGATAATCCAATTGGTGCGTGTATGGTTTCTTCCGAAGGCGCTTGCGGGATAGAGGCGAAGTTTCAAATATAAAAAAAAGGCCACACGATTTTATTCGCGGGCAGGGCAAATATTTTGTATTTTAGCTTCAGAGATTTTAGATGCGGATGCTAGCGGCTTCACTATTGTTAATATGCCTGAGACGATCAGCGTACCTATAAACATAAGCTCGCCAATAATCACACCATCCTTATGCAGTAAACTCTGGACAAATTCGGGATTTACATAAAACGCAATTCCAGAAAAAACAAATTCGGCTACCATTACAACTCCTAACCATAGTGTCATATTGACAACGAAAATTGATAGACCGAATATTGTCTTGTTTAATAGCATATCTGCTTTTTCAACAATTTTTTCTATTCTTTGGTTTCTTTTTGCAGCATATTGTAGCAATACTGCAAAGATTATTACTGCTATATATGGCGCAATTACGCCTATTAAACTCATATTCCTTCCTCCTTATATTTTATTTTTTCTTTTATTCACAGCTTTTTTTAATCGCACCAAGATTTTTTAATATCCTGCTGCAATTTTTTCCAAAGCCGTAAAAGTTTTAAAAGAACAAATTAATTTCTGTCATTTCGAATCCATCAGCAGATGGAGAGAAATCTCTTGTACGCACTATGAAGTGAGCTCAAAGGATTCCTCGCTTTGCTCGGAATGACAAAACAAAAACCAACTTAATATTTAATCTTAGCACAAAATCAACAATATGTCAAGTATCTTCAAAAATTCATCCATTTCCCTTGATATCGGCGCGGGCGGAGCCGCTTCGTGGGAATTCTTCAAAAACCTAAGAAAAATCCTTAATTTTA
Organism: bacterium; assembly: GCA_030693205.1. Lineage (NCBI taxonomy): Bacteria > bacterium. The sequence continues at coordinate 9,441 of JAUYBG010000018.1, read as the reverse complement.
CCGGCAAATGGACCAATACCGGAGATGATGGCGCAGTATTTGATTTAGCTCCCTTGCTGTCATTGCGAGCGAAGCGAAGCAATCTCTTGCGAATGCAAGATTTAAATCTCAAACAAGTTGAGGGATTGCTTCGTCGCGCTACTCCTCGCAATGACAAAATAGAATCATCCTTGAAGCTCGTCATGACAACCGATGCTTTTATCATTGACCCGATATTTTTCCCGGGCGGCGATATTGGCAAGATCGCGATGTGCGGCACGATCAATGATTTATCGGTAATGGGCGCAACTCCGCTTGGGATTGCGTTAAGTTTTATCATTGAAGAAGGATTCCCCACTTCTGACCTGGAAAAAATAATTTGTTCAATAAACAAAATTTCTCGTCAAACTAATACCCCAATTGTCACCGGCGACACCAAAGTAACCAATAAAGGAAAAATCGATAAAATCGCCTTTACCACAACCGGCATTGGACTTGCAGAGAAAATTATTTCTAATAACGGCGCAAGGCCAGGCGATAAAGTCATTGCTTCCGGTGACTTGGGCGAACACGGCGCAGTGATTTTGGCGCATCGTTTTAATTACAAAACCCGGCTTAAAAGCGACAGCCAACCAATATTGGCGGAAATGCAAGCGGTGAGAAAATATCTTACATCTGCCAAAGATCCGACCCGCGGCGGCTTAGCGGAAAATCTCAATGAAATCGCGGAAAAGTCAAAAATTAAAATTGTTCTTGATGAAAAAAATCTTCCTTATAAAAAAGAGGTGATGTCTATTGGCAATCTTTTAGGAATTGATATTATGGCTTTGCCATCCGAAGGAAGATTTATTGCCACTGTGCCGGCTAAATTCGCCGATAAAACCATTAAAATTCTTGAAAAATATAATAAAACCGCCAAGATCATCGGCAGTATCAAGCACGGCAAAGGTGTTTTTCTAAATACCGAATCCGGCGGATTGCGACCAATTGAAATGCCAAGAGGAAAATTAGTGCCGAGAATTTGTTAAATAATAAATAATCTGTCCTATTGCGATCCCCTCGTCTCCTCTGGGGATTTTTTTTGGTATGTAAACTCCTTGTTTTTCCAAATATGAAGAAATAATTTTGTTATTCGCCATCCCTCCGGCGGCAAAGAAGCCCGATTTATGATTAATGATTAATGATTTATGATTTTTTTTGATTATTTCATAAAGCCCCCTTGCAACATATAATTGCGCGGTAGCGGCCAATCTTTTTTTATCTTTATGGATGTTTTTAATTAAATATTTAAATAGCGGAGTGGTTTGTAAAATCCACCTCTTGTCATTGCGAGGAGTTCCGATGTAATCATCGGAACGACGAAGCAATCCCTCGCGTATGCCAGCCTCGCCGAGTCTAGGCGGGCGAGATTTATTTCTCAAACAAGCTGAGAGATTGCCGCGCTCATCGCCTGCTGGCAACGAGCTCGCAATGACAGAAAAAGTAATTATTGGTTTTAAAAAATAAGGAATACTGGAATTTTCTTCCAGCTTCTTTACCGCTTCGTGCTTAAACTTTCTTTCATTTCCCGCAAATCCAAGTAAAACTGCAACTGCATCCAAAATTCGACCGGTACTGGTAGTTTTTTGGCAATTAAAATCCTGTTTTGATTGGCTATACAGCGCCTCAAATTCGTTTCGTGTATAAAAGTTTTTAACGTATTTATAGATAAAATCTTTTTGTTTTTTTAAATTTGTTATTTGTGATTTGTTTGTAATTTGTAATTTGTAATTTGTAATTTTCGCGAGTATCGCGATTAACATTCTTGCCGGCTCTTTTACCGCCAAATCCCCGCCAATCATTGTCTGCTCTTCCAAACTTCCAATTCGCTCAATATTTAAATTTAATTTTCCGGTATTTGTTTTAAAATTTTGATTTTGAAATTGTTTTGTAATTTGTAATTTGTAATTTGTAATTTCGAACACTTCTCCTCCCCAAATATTTCCGTCCAAACCATAGCCCGTGCCATCCATTGCAATACCGAAAAAAGTATTAGGTATTTTATAACTTTCTGTCATTCCGAACTTGTTTCGGAATCTATAATTTTCAGATCCTGAAATAAATTCAGGATGACAAAAATAGTCCCCTACCGCGGAAAAAATATGCGCAAAATGATGCTGAACTTTTATTAATTTAGTATTTTTTTTACTTAAAAGTAAATATCTTTTTTGAGCCTGCCCTGAGCCTAGTCGAAGGGCCAAATCTTCTCCAAAAATTGTTGTTTTAAACAAAGGATGTAAATCGGTCAAAATTACATCCGGCTTAAACCTTTCTTTTTTTAAATAAAATAAAACCGCTTTTTTATATTTCAAAAAGTTCTTTTCGTCCAATAAATCGCCGAAGTTTTCCGAAACAAAAATATCGCCATTTCGATAAACGGCAAAAATACCAACCGATTCCGCGCCAAGAGCCAAAATCGTTTCTTTCTTTATAAACAATCGCGTAAATAATTCCATAATTATATTATAACATAATGTTTAATTTGTCATAATTCCATTAAAATTGTATAATATGGTTAACGATAATTATATTACAGCCATGCCTAAATTAAAAACAGCGATCATCAGCCTGACTTGTTGCGAAGGATGCCAATTCGCAATTTTGGATTTGGGAGAAAAATTATTAAAAATTACCGAATTTCTGGATTTGGATAATTTTCGCCTTGGTTCCAGCCATAAAAGCAAAGGTCCATATGATGTGATCTTCATGGAAGGTACGCCGATCACCGATGAAAATATTACCACGCTGATCAAAGCCAGACAGCAAACAAAGATCCTTATAGCCCTTGGAACCTGCGCTGATCTGGGAGGAGTCGCTGAGATTAAAAATTATTCCAAGATCGGACGCAAAGAAATGATGGATTATGTCTATAAAAACGTCGAGGGTATCAACAACCCAAAGATCAAGCCGATTTCCGCTTATGTGAAAGTTGACGGAAAAATTCCAGGCTGCCCTATCGACAAAGATGAATTCGTGAGATTTACGGAAGAATTAATTGCCGGAAAAATCTACAAAATTCCCGATGTTCCGGTTTGCTATGAATGCCAGCTAAGAGAAAATAAATGCTTATTGCAAAAAGGACAGCCCTGTTTCGGCCCGGTCACTCTCGGCGGCTGCGGCGCTATTTGCCCGTCAAATAATTTTATCTGTGAAGCTTGCCGCGGACCGATTCGGGACAGAAACTTAGCCAGCCTTAAAAAAATACTAGGAGACAGAATATCAGCCAAAGAACTGATGAAGATCTCGGAAATCTACGGAGCTAAAGACGATCTAGAAAAACGATCGGAATAAAACATAAATATTTTTTTAAATCTATGAAAATTGTTATCGATCATATCGCTCGTATCGAAGGCCATGCCGGTTTTATCGGCAAAATAATCAACGGCAAGATTGCCGAGGCTAAAATCGAAACGCAGGAAGGCGCCCGGCTTTTTGAATCTTTGCTTATCGGCCGGCATTATTTCGACGCGCCGGTGATTACGGCGAGGATTTGCGGCGTTTGTCCGGTAATCCATATGTTAACGAGCATTAAAGCAATCGAAAATGCATTTGGAATCGATCCACATCCACTGACAGTCACTCTTCGGCAATTAATGCTTGCCGGGCAAACAATCCAAAGCCATACTTTACATTTGTATTTTTTAGTATTAGCTGATTATTTTAATACCGAAAGCGGAATTGAGTTCGCTAAAAAATATCCCGAAGACGCGAAAGAATTTCTCGCTTTGCGGGATTTTGGCAATAGAATCATAGAAGTTATCGGCGGGAGAACTATTCATCCGCTAACTCCGAAGGTTGGCGGATTCACTAAATTGCCTGATACTAAAAAACTCGCACAGCTACTGGCAGAAATACCGCAGAATATGGCAGCTGCTAAAAAGATGCTTAATGTTATTAGCGGTGTGCCGTTGCCAAAATTCAATCGATCAACAAATTACGTGGCGCTACACGACAACATAGGTTATTTGCCTTATGAAGGCATGATAAGCTCCACGCAAAATCATCCGATGAGCGTTGAAAAATTCATTAAAACCATAAGAGAGACCGAAACTGTCAGCACGCCTTCAAAAAGAGCAAAAATTCATTCAAGAAGCTATTTGGTCGGCGCGCTATCAAGGCTTAATCTGAATTCAAAAAAATTAAATCAAGAAGCGGCAATTGAGCTTAAAAAATTAAACATTCCTATCCCCTGTTTTAATTCTTTTTATAATAATATCGCTCAAGCAATTGAAATAGTGCACTTAATGGAAGAAGTGAGAATATTGCTTAGTGAATATTTATCGGAAATAAATAGTTTTGAGCTAAATGATATCAATAATCAATTCAAGCCAAAATCTTCGTATGGAGTAGGCGCGTTGGAAGCTCCGCGCGGGACGCTTTTCCATGCTTATAAAATCGATAAAGATGGTTTAATTACCGCCACCAATATTATTACACCAACCGTGCAATCCATAACCAATCTTGAAGAAGACTTGAAGGTTTGGCTAAAAACCCGCGAAAGAGGCAGCCAAATCAATATAGAAGAAGAAAAGAAAAACATTATGAAACTTATTCGCGCCTACGACCCGTGCATCACCTGCGCAACTCACTAATAAAGCATAAAATTCAAAGATTTTTAATTTTTCACTTTTAATTTTTAACTTGAGTAAAGCGAATATGCATGATCTATTAGCCGCCAAAGATATTTTAGACACAGCTTTAGCCGCGGCCAAAGAAAAAAAATTAAAAAAAATCACCAAAATAGTGATTGAGTTGGGCGTTAAAGAATATTCCCACGGCGATCATACTCATTCGGAAACGATCGATCCGGAAAACCTGGAATTTAATTTGAATTTAGTAGTTAAAAATACCATTGCCGAGAATGCGGATTTTATAATAAAAAAATCCGATATAGCGGATATTTTAGTGAAGGAAATCGAGGGAGAATAAATTACGAAAAAATATAAAAAACTTGCTCATAAAAGCAGGTTTTTTATATTTCACTTACATAATGAAAGTGCTTTTAAAGTATTTCCTGTTATAATCCAAAAGGAGTGAGAAGTAATTGTATTATTAGAAAAAAGTTTTGCCGCCCTCCCACCCCTCCTAACCAAATCGACTATCTTTTTCTTTTCTTTTTAGTCGCTTTCTTTGTAGCTCTTTTCTTTGTTTTTTTAGCAGCCATTCATATCACCTCCTTTCATTGATTAGAAAATAATAAATATTTTTTTTAGAAATATTTATTATTTATAAACCGCTGAATTCATTATACAACATTTTTACAATAATTACTATAAAAGTTATCAACATTTTTTAAAAATAAAATATTTACCGAATTTATTTTATTAATTTTTTATAAATAATAATTAGGCACATCTTAAAAGCGAAGAAAATTCATTTTTGAATGCATTTGGTGAAACCCATGCTATCAAAAATGATTGACGAGCTTTACCAAACAAAATAAAATTCAAACTACTTAACATTAAAAAAGAATCGATTTTCATCGATTCTTTTTTAATGTGGACTCTGCCGGATTCGAACCGGCGACCTCCTCATTGCAAATGAGGCGCTCTACCAACTGAGCTAAGAGCCCTGGCCGCACCTCATTGTATTCGGGCGGAATTTTAAATTTTTAATTTCTAATTTGTAATAAACAATTTGAAAATTTCGTCATTAAAAATTCATTGAAAATTGATCATTGAAAATTTAAAATTTTAGATTGGTGGGTGTGCTTGGAGTTGAACCAAGGACCTCTTCATTATCAGTGAAGTGCTCTAACCAACTGAGCTACACACCCAAAAACTTATTTTATCTTACCAAAAAAATAATAAAATTGCAAGAGTAATTTTGTCATCCTGAATTTATTTCAGGATCTATGTATTATAGATTCCGAAACAAGTTCGGAATGACAGAACATACTAATAAACAAAAAACGCGCCTTTTAACGAGCGCGGTTTTTGTTTTTCTAAAAAGAGCATAGATTGATATAAACCCCGTACAATTTTCCGCAAGTGATACAAAAATATCATGCACGAAAAATCATACGGGGTAAATACAGTCTTTTATGGTTGTCCTATTTCAGCTTTTAAAAAGATGCTGACAAACTTTTATAAATTCCAATAAATTGGAACGACCTAATGAGACTTAAATAAGAATTTTATCTAAGCTTGCTTATCTAGCTAACAAGTAGCCGATAAACGTCACCTTACTCCTTAGAAAGGAGGTGATCCATCCACAGGTTCTCCTACGGATGCCTTGTTACGACTTCGTCCCTGTCATCAGACCTACCTTAGAACCACCTAAGTGGCGCTTTGGGTATTTCTAACTCCCTTGACGTGACGGGCGGTGAGTACAAGACCTGAGAACGTATTCACCCTGGCGAGGCTGATCCAGGATTACTAGCGATTCCATCTTCATGGGGGCGAGTTGCAGCCCCCAATCTGAACTGAGGAAAATTTTGATGGGATTAGCTCCACCTTACGGTTTAGCAACCCTTTGTTTTTTTCCATTGTAACATGTGTGTAGCCCAAGGCGTCAGAGGGCCATGCTGATTTGACGTCATCCCCACCTTCCTCCCAGTTAACCTGGGCAGTTTGATGTGACATATCTAACACATCACAGGGGTTGCGCTCGTTTCCGGACTTAACCGAACACCTCACGGCACGAGCTGACGACAACCATGCAGCGCCTGTCTTCGGGCTCCTTGCGGCACTTTTCCGTTTCCGGAAAATTCCCGAGATGTCAAGCCTTGGTAAGGTTCCCCGCTTGTTGTCGAATTGAACCACATGTTCCACCGCTTGTGCAGGTCCCCGTCTATTCCTTTGAGTTTTAGCCTTGCGGCCGTACTTCCCAGGCGGGATATTTAACGCGTTAGCTTCGTGACTAAAAGGGTCGATACTTCTAATCACTAATATCCATCGTTTACAGCGTGGACTACAAGGGTATCTAATCCTTTTTGATCCCCACGCTTTCGTCTCTCAGCGTCAGCAATATTCCAGCTGAATGCCTTCGCCTTTGGTGTTCCTTGTAATATCAACGCATTTCACCGCTACACTACAAGTTCCATCAGCCTCTCATATGCTCTAGTCTAAACGTTTGAGATGCAGTGACGAAGTTGAGCTTCGACATTTAACATCTCACTATTTAAACCGCCTACAGACGCTTTACGCCCAATAATTCCGGATAACGCTCGGGGTCTCTGTATTACCGCTCCTGCTGGCACAGAGTTGGGAACCCCTTATTCTACGGGTACTATCATCTTGCGATTTCTCCCCATAAAAAGTGGTTTACAATCCGAAAACCTTCATCCCACACGCGGCGTCGCTCGTTCAGGCTTTCGCCCATTGACAAATATTCTCGGCTGCTGCCTCCCGTAGGAGTCTGGACCGTGTCTCAGTTCCAGTGTTGGGGATCACGCTCTCACGCCCCCTACCCGTCATAGCCTTGGTGAGCCATTACCTCACCAACTAGCTGATAGGACATAGGCCATTCATTAAGCGTCTTGCGACTTTACTGGAAATCATTGCTGACTTCCAGACTATTGGGTATTACCTACTCTTTCGAATAGCTATCCCCATCTCAATGGTATGTACCAGTGTGTTACTAACCCGTTCGCCACTGCTATCTTGCGATAGCCGTTCGACTTGCATGCCTTATCCACGCCGCCAGCGTTCATCCTGAGCTAGGATCAAACTCTTAATAAATATTAAATATATTTGAATTGATACTAGCGTATCTTTTTGATTCTACTTAATACGTCCTTCAATCTTGCCGAAGCAAAACTGAAGCTCTAGGACAACCATAAAAAACAGTATTTACTTTACCTCGCCATAGCTTTTGCGACGGCGGGTTTGTTTTTTATTTAACTGACTTACTTATTTTAATTCCGTTGAATTATTGAATCTGCACAAATAAATTGTAAGTGAACGTTCCAATTGTTACAAGCCCCGCACACCAATCATATCGAGAATTTTTCCTGTATTTTTTTACAAGAAATATTCACACTAATACCATATAATCTCTCAATAGTATTGGTGTGGGGGTAAAAATAGAAATTGAAAACCGAAGAGTTCCTAAAAATATTATCGATACTCGTTTGGTTTTGAATTTACATTCTTGATGACTTTTATTTTTCTCTGAGGACAAAAAACAAAAACTTAAAGTCTTTCACAACTTTAGTTTTTTAAAGCTGAATCACTGCCTTGCAATGTCTTCTAATTTTGCGTTTTTAATTCTCCACTCATGTATTTTTTTGTGATTACCACTTAATAATACTTTTGGAGTTGCCCACTTCTTTTTCTTCATTGGCTCGAATATTTCCGGCCTCGTATAATGCGGATATTCAATATACTTAATCTTAGCATCTTTATTATACAATGTAAAGCTTTCCTCTGTCAAGGATTCTTGCTTGCCAATTACGTGCGGAATGTGCCGGGAAATACTGTCGATTACAATCATAGCAGGTAGCTCTCCGCCTGTCAAGACAAAATCCCCGATTGAAAGCTCTTCGTCCGCGATATACTTTGCTACCCGCTCATCAACGCCCTCATACCGGCCGCAAATGAGTATTAATTGATCATATTTCAATAGTCTTTTCACGTCGCTTTGAATAAATCTTTTTCCTTTGGCAGATAATAAAATTACTCGCGTTTTTTTTATTTTTCTGCTCGCTTTTTTCTTGTCACCCTGAGCCTGTCGAAGGGTAATTTTTGATTTCTTTATTTCCTGCACCGCTTTAAAAATCGGTTCTACTTTCAGCACCATTCCCGGCCCGCCGCCGAACGGCCTATCGTCAACTTGCCTGTGCGCGCCACTGGCCCAATTTCGCAAATCGTGAACATTGATATCGATCAGATTTTTTGCTTGCGCCCGCGCCAAAATACTCTCACTGAAATATGAATCGAAAATTTTCGGGAAAATTGTGATAATATCAAAGCGCATAAAGTAATTCCAACCAAAAACCGCTTTCTTATTTCTAAGATCGCGGCTTTGGATAAAAGAAAAAGTTTTACCTTTTTCCTATATATTCTATAGTTTTAGGTCGTCACCGACAACGTCATCAACGCTTCTTGATCGTGACGCGCCATTGTCTCGAGGAACTCTTGTGCTGCCTTCCGGTTCGGCAATTTTAAGATTCAATCTGGCATTATTCTTAACGCCGATGATCCTTAAAAGTGTTCGAATAGCTTTGGCAGTCGAGCCTTCCCGTCCAATGACATAACCCATGTCTTCTTGATTTACCTTAAGAGTGAGCAGAACTCCTCTTTCGTCTAAATCTCTCGTGACTACGACATCTTCCGGGTGGTTTACAATCGCTTTCACGACTGTTACCAAAAATTCTTGATCTTTAACTATTTCAGTCATATTGAATTTCTCCCTTGTAAGATTAACTTAAAGAAGCAGTATTGTCGACCTTTCTTTAAGGTAAGACCTTAGTGGTAAACC
>JAUYBG010000017.1 GCA_030693205.1 bacterium | reverse complement strand
TATCAGGAAGTGAGGAAAAAGCTAAAGCTGTCTTGACAAAACGCTATTTTATGCTATAATAACAAGTCCTTAATTCGTTCGACGTGCTCAGAATTAATGGTGAGTGGAATCGAATCATTAAGAACTAGGGACTTGTTCTCTTTTTATGTTTATAGAGCAAAACTAGGAGATGATTGAAAATGGAAAAGAGTGGATCAATGTTGGTATTAATGGTACTGTTTAGCGTTTTGTTGTTTTCTGAAATTCCTTTGTCAAAGGCATACGAGGATACTTGTCTTCCGGAGTTTTTGACAGACGGCATAACGATAGAACCGAACAAAACAAGTGTTGTGTCGGGTGAGGTTTTTTGGCTAAAAACTAAATATAGCAAACCAAGAGATTGTGTTGGCTATAGTTTTAGCTGGACAACCGATAATCCCGATGTGATTTTCGGCAATGCGTCGCTTAAGGAAACAAAGGCGACAATAAGGCCGGGAGCTCTGTCCGGAGGCAAGAACATTATAATAAAAGCCGTATTGTCGCATGGCGCAAGGCGAATAGAGCAAGAGGCGGAAATAAGAATTATTTCTGCTAATTCTCCGCCATCGGCATCGCTTAACCACGATCCTGCTTTCTCATTTACGAGTTTTAACGTTGGTTGTAAAAACTCTAAAACCGGAAACGGTTTTAATGAAGAAGGGGATCGCGTACAATATTGCAAGGCGACGCTATATGTAATCAGAAATGGTCAGCAGGTGCCGATCAGTGAAGACAGCACGACAGCCAATGAGAAAGGAGAGCTTTCTCAGATGCGTTTGAAGCCGGCAGAGCTTGGAGATTACTTTATTAAGCTCGAGGTAAAAGATTTATTTGGAGCAACTTCCATAATCGAAGAACCTTTGGAGGTTAATAAAGGGAACACTGGCAATGATATTCCGGTTGTTTTCATCAACAGTACACTTACTTGTTTCCGAGGAGAGGAATGCGTATTTGACGCTTCGGAAACCAGAAGAAGAGATGATAATGTTTCGGTGTTTAATTATTGGCTCATGAATAATGGCAAAGAGACGAGCATGTTAAAAGACCTGAAAGGGATCAATTGCATGACTTCCGTTTGCCCTCACGTTTTCAATAATACCGGAACGCTTCAGGTAAAAGTAACGGCAAACTATTTTAGACAAACAAAAATTGGTTATAAAATAGTTACCGTAACTATTAAAAACAAACTTTCAACAGCAGTTCAAGCGACTCCCGTGGCAACAGTACAGGCCTTCTATAATCAGAATCAGCCAGCCGCGCCAATAAGCGCCATGCCGTCAACAGCAACATCAGACGATGGCTGTGAAGGCTATCGGTGCAAAAGCTCGCCTGGAGCAGGCGGATTCGCGCTCATTGCCATATTGGTAATCCTGGCGCGAAAAATAAAAAAATAAGTTTTCAATTTTAGCCGATCAAGACAATGTCTTGGTCTGGCTATTTTTTTTGGAAAAAATTTAATTTGACATCCCGCGCGCTTCAGGTATAATGTAATTAGACTAATAGGTTCTAGATATCTTGCGACCCGTAAAATATAATTATTTTTAAATATATTAAAGGCCAAGCTAAGTATGTGACCTATCAAAGTCAGTCTGCTACCAAGCGGGCTAGAAAGGTCGCTTAATTAAAAAAAGAAAGAAAAAAATCATATGGCATTCCAAGATTTCGGCGGCGGCTCTGGCAACCAGGGCGGCTTCCAAAAGCAGATGTTCGATGTTGCTAACATGAACATCAAGTGCAAAGATTGCGGCACTCCGATCACTCAACTTCCGTTCAATCCGGACCCAGCGAGACTGGATTCGATTCGATGCAAAGATTGCATGAGAAAATTCCGAGATTCAAGACCGTCAAGATTCTAAGCGTGAATTTTCGAAAGATCAAATTAATAAAACCCTCGTAAAAGAGGGTTTTATTTTATTACAAGAGGTCAACTGCTTATCCACAGGATATTAAGGCTATAGTTAAGCAGAGTTAAGTTTTTTTATGGTTACAAAGGTTGATTTTTTGAGCGAAAAATGCTATAGTGTAGAAACTTAAATCATAATTCATTTGTTTATGTCCGGACATTCCAAGTGGAAGCAAATTAAAAGAGGCAAGGCGAAAACTGATTCCGAGCGGGCCAAGGTTTTTACCAAAATGGCGCGTTTTATCGCCGTGGCTGCCAGGAAAGGCGCGGATCCGGATATGAATGCGGAGCTTCGAATGTCCATTGAAAGAGCGAAATATGAAGACATGCCGAGAGAGAATATCGAGCGGGCGATAAAAAAAGGCGCCGGTGGAGATATCGGCGTGGAACTGGAAAATGCCGAATATGAAGTTTTTGGGCCGCACGGGACGATGTTTGTGGTTAAGGTTCTGACGGATAATAAAAATCGGACCGTCGGGGAAATAAAAAATATTTTATCAAAGCATAGCGGCCGGCTGGGCGAGATCGGTTCCGTGAAATGGATGTTTGATAAGTTTGGCGTGATAGTGCTTGAGGGCGGCAAAAAAGAAAAAAACGAGAGTGTGGAAATGGCGGCGATCGAGGCGGGAGCCGAGGATGTAAAGGAAAAAGATGGAACGTTGGAAATTTATACGGCACCGGAAAATTTTGATAAGGTTCTAAAAATATTGCAGGTACCTGGAAATAAAGTAACGAGTGCTTCGATTGACTGGGTGGCAAAAAATCCGATTAAGCTTGAAGACGCGAAAGCGACGGAAGACGTGGAAGGACTTTTAAACGTATTGGACGAACAGGATGATGTGGAAGAAATTTATTCTAATATTGAAAATTTATGATAATCCTTGGTATTGATCCCGGTACGGCGATAGTCGGCTATGGAATAATTTTAAAAGAAAAAAGCAAATTGTCGCTTCTTGGTTACGGATGTGTCACAACGGATAAAATATTGCCCCAGGCCGACCGGTTGAGTATTATAAAGAAAGAGATCGGGAAAATCATAAAAAAATATAAGCCCGGTGTAATGGCTGTGGAAGAGCTTTTTTTCTTTAAGAACCTTAAAACAGCCATAAAAGTGGCGGAAGCGCGCGGAGTGCTTTTGGTTACCGGCAAAGAAGCGAATTTGCATATTTGCGAATATACTCCTTTGGAGGTAAAAATCGCTACGGTCGGCTATGGACGAGCCGAAAAACAACAAGTGCAAAAGATGGTCAAAGCGATACTTGGTTTGAAAGAGATTCCTTGTCCGGATGACGCGGCCGACGCGCTGGCGATTGCCATTTGCGCCGCGCACAGCTTGCACTCCTGCGGAGTATTATACGACATCAAATAAGCAATTGAGTACAAATTTTAAAAATATTAGATAAAAAATATGAAATATTTAGTGACAGGCGGAGCCGGATTTATCGGCTCGAATTTAATAGAAAGATTGATAGCCGAAGGGCACGACGTCATTGTGGTTGATAATCTTTCTACGGGAAGCTTGAAAAACTTAGAGGCGGTAAAGAATAAAATTAAATTTATTAAATCTTCGGTGGCGAATATTTTCAAGAATGAAGACATAAAAAATTTAAACGGAATTTATCACTATGGCATTCCTTCCTCGACGCCGCTATACAGGGAAAATCCGCATTTGGTAGGAGAGGCGATAAACGAGTTCAATGTGATTTTGGAATTAGCCAAAAGAGAGAATTGTAAATTTGTTTATGCTTCTTCGTCTTCGATCTACAATGGCAATCCGACCCCTTTTACTGAGGATATGCCGGTTCATGTCAAAGATCTATATACGGAAGCTCGTTATGCGATGGAAAGATTGGCAAAATTATATTTTGACTGGCACGGCGTGCGATCGATCGGGATAAGATTTTTTAGCGTTTATGGCCCGCACGAGGAAGCAAAAAAGAACTTCGCGAATTTAGTGACGCAGTTCTTGTGGGCGGCGCAAAAAGGCGAGAAGCCGGTTATTTATGGAGACGGCAATCAAACGCGGGATTTTACTTTTGTAAAAGATATTATTGAAGGCTGTGTGCTGGCGATGAATTCGAAAGTTGAAAATGATATTTTTAATATTGGAGCGGGTTTTCAATATACCATAAATGATATGGTAAAAATACTCGAGAAAGCGCTTGGCAAGAAGATTGAATGCCGATATACCCCCAGTCCATTGCAAGGCTATGTTTATGAAAATTGGGCGGATACCGGAAAAGCGGAAAAAGTTTTAGGGTTTAAGTCGCAATACCCTTTTGAAAAGGGGTTAAAAGAAATAATTGAATATTATAATTATAAAACGAGCAAATAATTAAATCGAAAATATAAATAAATATATGCAAACAAAACAAAAATATACCGACTATGGCCAAAAAGGCAATAAAAGTAATGCCATTATTTTCGGCGGCAAAGAAAGAGTTCCGAGCGTGAGATTTGTCGCTGATATGAAAGAGGTTATCCTGGACCAAGAATGGGCGAAAAAAAACAAATCCCTGCCGCTTTATTATATGTATCGCGATTTGGCGGAAAGCGAAAAAGAAGCGGAGAAAATCAAAGAAGCGGACTTGCGCTACGATATCCTCGAATCAGTGCCGGTAATTTTGGGGAAAGAATATAATAAAACCGCCGGACATTATCATTCGGGAATAGAGGATACGAATTTTACTTATCCTGAACTCTACGAACTTATCAAGGGCGATGCGTATTATCTGATGCAAAAACTGAAAGGCGATAAGATCATTGATGTTTATGCGGTGCGGGCGAAAAGCGGCGATAAAGTTTTGATGCCGCCGGGCTATGGGCATTTCACTTTTTTTCTTTCGAAAGATCCTATTCGAATGAGCAACTGGACGCCAAGCAATTCGCTTTCCGATTATAAACAGATAAAGATGAAGCATGGCGCGGCGTATTATGCATTGGTTGATAAAAAAGCGGCCGATGGAATATGGTGGGTGAAAAATGGAAATTATTCCGAGGTGCCGCCTTTGCGATTTTTAAAACCGACTAACTTTAGCGATATTGGATTAGTTAAAGACATAAATATGTATGGTTTGGCAAATAATTTGGAAAAATTGGATTATCTGAATAATCCGCAAAATTATTCTGAATTATGGGAGAGAGTTTTAAATAATAAATGATTTTATTTATGAAAATTCTTATTATGGCTGGCGGACGCGGTACGCGCCTTTGGCCTTTAAGTAGGACAGAAAAACCCAAGCAATTTCAAAAATTGATCAGCGACAAAACAATGCTTCAGGAAACAGCGGAAAGATTGTTGCCACTGGGTTCATGGAGCGATATTTATATTTCCACCAGTTCTTATTATGTAAAAGAAGTGCAAAAAGAGCTGCCGAACGTTTTAAAAGAAAATATTATTGATGAGCCTGTTAGCAGAGAGCGCGCTTCCAGTATCGCTTTGTCTACCGCATTTTTTATCAAGCGATGCCCCGACGAAACAGTAGTAATTTTTCCGGCGGATCATCTGATAAAAAAAGACAAAACTTTGATTTCCGCTATTAAAGACGGGGTTGCTTTTTTGGAAAAAAATTCTGATTATCTTTTGACGATTGGAGTAAAACCGGATGCCGTCGATACAGGGCTTGGATATATAAAAAAAGGAGGAATATTTTCAAAAAAGGGCAAACGATCGGTTTATAAAGTGGAAAAGTTTATAGAAAAACCGGATCTTGAAACCGCTCAAAAACTTATTAAGAGCGGAGAGTATTTTTGGAATTCCGGAATTTATATTTGCAAGCCGAAAAATTTGATTGAAAAATATAGAAAATTCGTACCGGATACCTATGAACGGATATTAAAATTCATAAACGCCGTTGATACTCTCGAATATCGGGAAGTTTTGGAAAAAGAATATCCCGGAAGCGACCCTATTTCTTTTGAATATAGCATTGTTGAAAACGATAATAAGGTTTTGATGATGCCGACGGATTTAGGCTGGAGCGATATCGGCAGCTGGGCGGTGCTCAAAGATTCTCTGGTAAAGCATAATAATAAAAATTTCGTTAAAGCCGCTCATTTGGATATCGGTTCAAAAGATCTTTTGGTTTACGGTTCGCCGAAAAAATTGATCGCCACTGTGGGCTTGAAAGGCCTGATAATCGTGGATACGCCGGATGTGATTTTGATCTGCGACAAATCCCAATCGCAGGATGTGAAAAAGATCGTGGCGATGCTGGAAAAGACGAACGGGGAGAAGCATTTGTAAAATATTCTATTCAATGAATCTCATTCACCTTAAAGAGTTAAAAAATTTTTACATCAGTGTTTCTTTGTATAGTTTTGCTTTTGCGATAATTTCGCTTTTTATTCCTTTGTATTTATTTGAAAAAGGATTTTCAATATCGTTAATTTTTTGGTTTTACGCGATAAGCCAAGCCGGACGGCTTCTATCTCTTCCAATAGCGGCGCATCTCTCAAGCATCTACGGCGCTAAGAAAATGATTGGTACGGCTTTGATTTTTCAGATAATTTATTTTGTTTTTTTGCATAAGATCGATTATTTATCAATCAATTTCTTTGCTAGTGCTTTGATTTTAGGTGTAGTTCAGTCTTTTCTTTGGCCGCCATATTGGATACATCTATCTAAAATTTCTCCGAACGAAAATCGGGGAAAAATTCTTGGCCGGCTTAATATCTTTATAGCTATTGCAACTGCTATTAGTCCGCTTATTGGAGGCATAGTTATTGCTAATTACGGTTTTGGTTCTGCTTTTTTACTAACGGCGATTTTAATAATGCCGTCCATTGCGCTGTTGTTATCAACGCCCGAAGTTTCTAAAATTAGGAAAATTAATTTTAAACTGGTATCTTTACGGAAAATTTACCCAGACTTGATTGCTAACGGGTTTGATAATATCCAATTATATTTGTATAACGCGCTCTGGCCGATTTTTATTTTTATCATAATCCCTCAGTATAAATCGATTGGTTTTATACAAACAGTTTCTCTAGTCATTTCTATCGCGGTTTTTTATTTTGTTGGAGTATGGGTTGATAA
>JAUYBG010000016.1 GCA_030693205.1 bacterium | reverse complement strand
TTATTGATTATCTTTTATGGTATAATACCGAAAGACCGCATTGTGCTTTTCAAAACAAATTATCGCCGGTGCAATATCTCCTATCCTTGCCAAGAAATTTAAAAATTAACGAGGAGTGCAAAAAAGGGTGGACTTATACAGTCTCTTGACTTTTCTTTTAAATGTGCTATAAAGTATATAGGTGATTTTACATGAAAACTTTAATAAATTTGTTAGTTGTAGGGGGGGATAGTAGTTTATATATATCTGTCTATTCCTATGGTGTTAATAGAAGCACCGGCGTACACAAACGAACAGTTAGCGTTTGTGATAATGAAATATTTGATCCTTGTTTTTCTTGGCTTTAATATTAACAAGATAACAAGCGGGATATTTAAGGTAGCTAAATGGATATTCAATCCCAAAAAAGGGATTTCCCATTAAGCTTTTTTTTATCCACATCGTGAGTTATGGAATCTTTGCAAAAAATAAATAAAATGGTATAGTATAAGTAAGATAAAATTATACTAATTGCATAAATATGATATTTTTAGCTTTAAACGGAATAAGCAAAAAACTATTTATAATAATTTTTGGAGTGATTTTTTTTATTTTCGGTTTTTGGGTTTTACAACCGGTTGCAAAAGTATCGGCTGTAACTTGCATAGCTTCTTGTAATACCGGAAATCTTTTAGGCGTTCCCTGTGGAAATAGATGTTGGTATACTGGTCCGCATGCAGATCCTGGTCCTACACCACAAGGCGCTTGTTCAGTAGGTACGGCACTAGGCCAGTGTGATCCTCTTGTCATTTTTGATACTAACTGTACTAGCGCTGAGATGTCTTGCAAGGAACAAAATTGTGGAGGGTTAAGCAAACCTACGGGAACTGCTTGTAAAATATCACTGGCGAGTTGGAATGGGATAGCTTGCGGAATGACTACTAAGGACGGGAATTGGAACGATACAAAAAAAGAATGTTCCGAATGTTCGGGTCCAAATGCTCAAGGATACGCTTGGGGAAACGCAACAACTATATTTTTTACTACGCAGCCATTGGTTTTTAAACGAGTTTGCGGAGCCGATACCGCTTGTGAAGACAAGGCTTCGACTAATCCCGCTACTGTGGGCAGCGCATGCGAGTCCATGAGTAATACTGCTGTAGCAGGGGACACTTGTAATGTTTCCGGAAAATGTTTTGCACCTCCTGCTAATCAGGTTTTTCTCAGCATAGTCGCCAGTAAAAATCCCGTAGTGGTTAACGGTACTTCAACATTAACTTTCACTACAAAAAAAGCGGATGGAACTGCTGTAAATAATGCAACAATTACCAATCAAACCATAGGCTGTGGAACTCTTGCTAGTAATACTTGTGCGACTGGAGCGGCTGGCAATACCTGCACAATTGTTTATACTGCTCCTGCGGCAGCATCGACTTGCGAGCTTACATTTACTGCTTCAGCAGCAGGTTATACTACAGGATCGGCCGCTTTTACTTTTAATATTGTTAGCGCGACTTTCAAAATTGTTGAATGTGATGCTCTTTGTACCGCTTTTGGACCCAATACCTGCAGTTCAAAGATTGGAACTACATTAGCTGGTTGCGGCGGAAATCCGCCTTGCATTGATGCGGATGGAGTAGTTAAGACTATTATTAAAAATGATTCGGATTGCCAAGTAGGAACAGATAACAATAACGATGGTACCCCCGAGGGCTATTGCTCTAAATCTGATATTGATTGTAGTGATGGCACCTATTATAACGAATGTTCTTCAACCAAACCAACATATTGCGCTATTAGTAATTGCGCCACAGGAGCGTTGAGTTTAGTGAATAAATGCGGCACATGCGGTTGTCCAAACGCAACAGATGTTTGCAATGCAGATGGAAGTTGCAGTGTGGCCGTTGTTTGCAATAATAATGGCATTCAAGACAACGGCGAAACAGGCGTAGACTGTGGCGGAGGCGGATGTCCGGCTTGCGCTGGGCCTGGTTGCAATAATAATGGCATTCAAGACAACGGCGAAACAGGCATAGACTGTGGCGGAGGCGGTTGTCCCGCTTGCGCCGCTGTTCCTCCTGCCGCTTCCTGTTCCGGCCCCGGCATGTTCGTCAGCCCTTTGGGTCCCGGCTACTGCACTATCGGAGAGATCCTTACCAATGCCACCAATTGGATCTTGGCGCTGGTATCTTCCGTCATCGTCCTTATTTTGATCATCGGGGGGCTTATGTATATCAGTTCATCGGGCGATGAAGAAAAGCTCCGTACTTCAAAAAATATAATTTATTACGCGGTCGTCGGCTTGGGAATAATCCTGATCTCTTACGCGCTAATCACCGAGGTGACCAATTTATTAAAAGGACCGTAAAAAGAAAGTTAAAATCCAAAAGGCAAAAATCAAAAGTGCAATTCAAAAATAAAAATTATGAACAGCGCAAATTATAAAACAGACTTGCGAGAAAGATGCTATAAATTTAGCCTAGACATAATATCCTTAACTGACTTTTTGCCTAACAAAAGAAGCGCTTGGGTAATAACCGATCAACTTATTCGTTCGGCTACTTCCGTAGGTGCCAATATTATAGAAGCAAGGGCGTCAAGTTCTCGCCTAGAGTTTAAAAAATTTTATGAAATTTCTTTAAAATCCGCGAATGAAACTAAATACTGGTTAGGATTGCTTCGTGATACAAAGCTAGCCGACGCAAACAGGGTTAATAATTTATTAAGCGAAGTTACGGAAATATCCAATATGCTTGCTAGCGGAGTTTTAAAACTAAAAAATAAGAAATTTTGATTTTTAACTTGTAATTTTGATTTTTGAGTTTTAACTTTTGACATAATAAAAAATATGTTTTTCAAAAACACTAAATCAATCGGAATAATAATTTTTTTGGCAGCGGCAAGCTTGCTTATAATTTCTGTTGCGCCGGCATCGGCGCAAATAGTCGGTCTTACCAGCAGGCCTTTGAGCGAGATAATAGCGAGCGGCATCAATTGGCTTTTGGGCATTGCCGCGGGGTTGACCATCTTGTTCATAATTATTGGAGGGATCTATTATGTGACTGCGGCCGGAGACGACCAGCAAATGGCAACCGCCAAAACAATGATCACCTATGCCGTTATCGGATTGGTTTTTATAGTTATTTCTTATAGTGTTGTTATAACCGTTAATAGCATTATAACCGGTTAATAACTTTAATTTTCAAATCTCAATTTACAATGAATATATTTAAATTCCAAATCCCAAACTACAAATCACAAACAAAACACAAATAATAAAATATAAGATAAAATACAAACGGTTTGTAATTTGAATTTTGTGCTTTGGAAATTGTTTGTAATTTGTTTGTAATTTGTTTAATGTAATTTGTGATTTAATATAAAACATATGTTTTTTAAAAACACTAAATTGACAGGAGTAATATTTTTTCTGGCAGCGGCAAGCTTGCTTGTGTTTCCGTCCGTTGTTTTAGCGCAAGCAGCAACAGGGTGGACAACCGGTCCTGCTCCTACAGGCTTGCCCACCGTTGAGCTGGATGTTGTTTTGACTAATATTATAATCGGGATTTTGGGGTTCGTAAGTATTTTGGGCATTCTTTTTTTGGTATACGGCGGTATCAGATACGTTACTGCGGGGGGCAATGAATCCGACATGGAAGAAGCTAAAAAAATAATTACGTATGCCATTTGGGGTTTATTTCTTACAGCTTCCGCCTATGCGATCGTGAAAACGGTTGTCGCGTTTGTAAGTTAATATTTTAGCTAATCTGTTTTGATAAATCATTAATTTTAGACAGCGGTGGATAACTTTTTTAGTTTTTTTTCAAAAAACGTGGTATAATAAAAATAATCGAATAAGATGATTGGTCGATATAAGTAAAAAAACTTATAAACAGAAAAGAGGTGAAAATATGAACAAAAAAACAATTTTAGCATCATTATTGTTAGTTATAGTTGCTGTTACCGTTGTTGCATCTCCATCTGGCGCTGCATTGACACCTACTAATCCGAATGGTACTTTTTCCACATCTAACTTCATGGATGTAGTGACAAACATTGCTAATTTCATCATTGCCTTTATTACTATTTTAGGTATTATTTTTATCGTCTGGGGTGCCATACAATATGTCACAGCCGGTGGCGACGAAGGCGCGGTAGAAAAAGCCAAAAGCACAATTACTTATGCCTTAATCGGTTTATTTATTGCCGCTATGGCCTATGCACTTGAAACATTGGTTCTTACAACCCTTATCGGGTAATAGAAGTTATTTTTTTAAACAACCCCAATCTTTTCGGGGTTGTTTATTTTTTTGTCATTGCGAGGAGTCGAAGAGACGAAGCAATCTAATATCGATAATTGAGATTGCCGCGCCCCGAGTACAGGGCTCGCAATGACAGAGAAAGATACTGGTGGATAAAAAACTTGCCAGTATGTTAAATTATGGTATAATAATAAAAATAAGTCTTTAATTGTTTTATTTAAGTTTATGAACAAAAAAACAATAGCATTAGTATTAATAACGGCAGGCATGATTTTTGTGCCTTTTTTATCCAATGCTGCAATTCCTCTTACTAATCCAAACAATATTTTTAATACCACCGTTAATTTTATGGATGTTGTTACGAGGATTGCCAATTTTATTATCGCCTTTATCGCTATATTGGGAATTATTTTTTTAGTATATGGCGGACTTATGTATGTAACTTCTGCCGGCGACGAAAGTCGGGCTGAAGACGGAAAAAAGACCATTACTTATGCGTTGATCGGGCTTTTATTGGCGGGAATGGCGTATGCGATCGAATCTTTAATTCTTATAACATTTGTAGGCTAGTTTTTATATATTAGCGCATAGATATTTTATCGTAAATAATAAAATACCGATTATATTGTAAATCGGTATTTTATTATTTGGCGCCGTAATCTTTCCGTTGATTCGATAAACTGGAAATTTAAGGATGAGGGGCGGGTTAGATTTACACTGAAGCCCGAATTCGTTTTTAGTTAATTTTTTCGTAGATAATAGCCAAATCGTCCTCGTATATTTTTTTCCATTTATTATTAAAAGAAAAGCTACGCCCAAGATGAGTATCTTTGCGGTAAAAAATTGCTTTTATTTGATATTTATCCAATAGTTTTTGCGAATCATCTTTTAAATCTATTATTTCATTATAATCTTTTAGGATATGCCGTTCGGGGGTTATCCAATGCGCCATTCGCCCGTCAATAAAAACCTTCGGATAACATTCCATTTGCAGTTTATTTTTATTATTTGAATTTTGCTTGTCTCCCGAAGCCTTGGCGTAGGGGGAGCATTTGATATTTCCTATTAAGTATCCTCCCCAATTATAATCATTTAATATGTTTCCTGAATTTTTATCGCGGTAATTTTCCAAAAAATCCATTGCTTCTTTTTGGGGAAATTTTCCAAAACCGGCTAATGCTTTTTCGTCGCGCATAGTTTTTATTACATCATTGGTTTCGCTTAAGAAAGGGGGATAAAAAATTAGTAAAACGCTTAAAGAAACAGCAATTACTTTTTTTTGCATAACTGAGGAAAAAATTTCTTCAAACCCTTCGAGGCTTTTGATCAAAACAGGAAGGCTGATTAGAACAAAAAATGGTATATTTCTTGAGGCTTGAAGGGAAAAGAACAAAAGAAAAGGCAACAAAACAAAAGAAAACATATCGATTTTTTTTGTAATACAGAGGATAACAAAAAGAAATATCAGATAAAAACTGAAAATGATTCCTTCGGTACTATGAAAATTAGGCGAAAGCCATTCAATGATAAGGTTGTGTCCGTAACTGTCAGAAAAAGTTCTGTATATTTCTATGTAAACTTTTGCTCCATATGGATTGATGAAAGTGATGGCTATCGATAAAAGCGCAAGCCAGCTTAGTTTTTTCCACGCTTCCGGTGTGAGTGGGCGGTGCAGTTTTACCCATTCGGCTTCAGGGTGGCGGCCGGCCGGCAATCTTAAGTTTTTATCTAAAGCTAAATAGACTCCCAATAGGCCAAGCCCTAAAATAAAGCTGGCATGCATATTAGTCCAGAGCAAAAACAAAAAAGGCAAGAAGTAAACGATCTTGCTTTTATTGTTAATTTGGTATTCTTTGATTATATAAAGAATTAAAGCAACCCCCAATAGGCTTAAAATTTGCGGTCTTGCGCCAAACACGAGAGAGGCCGCATCCGCGCCCAGAATAATTAAAATAAAACTGGTGTAAAAAGGATATCTTTTTGTTTCGATATTTCGGGATATTCTTGGAATAACCCAGGCAAAAATAAAAGTCGTAATAATGGCAAAGAATATCGAGAGTCCTAGCCAGCCAAAAGTATTTTTGATCAAATACATCAGTATTTCTGTCAGCCATTCATGGTCTATCCAGGGAAAATCGCTCATGGTGTATGAATACCAGTCAACTTGGGGAATAATTTTATATTGCCATATTAATTTTCCGGTTTTAAGATGCCAGAAAAGATCAGGGTCCAGCGGAGCCTTGAGTGCCAAAAAAAATAAAGCAATGACTGAGCTGATCCCAAAAAGTTTTTTAGAGGTATTCTGATTTTTAAATTCGGCGGCCAAAAGTTTTTTTAAATTCATATTTGTTTGAAAGTATTTTAAAATATTATTTCATTCAATTTTATAAATATTTATGTTTTTGTTCCTGTAAACATTTTTTAAGAATGGATAATTTTCCGGATCAAAATAACTTAACGGTATCTCTTTTTCTGATTTTTTTTCAGTTTCAGAATAAAAAACATAGCTTATTTTTTCCTTTTTCAGAAAATCGAACGCCTCAGCAAGTGAATATTTTCCAGAATAAAAATTTTCAGCAATTTCTAATTTTTCATTGGTATCAATGGTTAGCGGACAGTGACCCACATATACCATTCTATTGCCAAAGTAAGGGATAACACTGCTATTATGAAAAGAAGCCAGAATAATACTATCTGAAGGCGTATTTTGTTTTAGCCATTTCATTGCTTCAATATTTTCTAAAGGGAGATAAAGTTTCGTGCTATTTGTTTTGTTTAAATAAGTAAAAACTTGCCAAGATTGAATATCGCTTCCTATTAGAATAGGTACTGCAAGCATAATAAAAACATTAATAAATTTAAACCGTAAAAACTTAATATTTTTCTTTTTGTAATAATCATAAATTCCTTTTATGCCAAAGCTTGCTGTGATTGCGAGCGGAACATACATGGCAGTTTCTAAGAATTTTTTTTGCATCGGATAGATCCAGAGTGGTATAAAAGACAATGTAATGGCTCCAAAAATCCAGATAGAGAAAAATAATCCTTTTAGACGGTCTTTTTTAATTAATACCCAAAGCCCTAAAATACCAAAAAATAGCGGAAGTCCATACCCTGTAATTATTCTTATAAGAGGCGGGGAAGGAAGGACGTTTTGTTCTTCTATCGTTTTCCATATAGGGTTAGTGGTTCCCAGATAATACATAAAAAGCAATGACGGTAAAGATAAGGCAAAAAAAAGTAATAAGTTCTTAAGATTATTATCACGAAGTGACATAATTTGGAAAATGATTCCATTTTTGTCCCGCGAAGGTGTTTTGTTGCCTATAAAAGAAATAACCGCAAGAGATATGATCAAAAAGTACAATAAGAGGGTGGTGAACGGTAAGATGAAATTAAGTATAAATGCCAGTATTCCCGCTAAAAACGCGAAAAATCGGCCATTTTTTGCGTTTAAGGAGTGATAGAATAGTATGATAGCTCCTAAGAATAAAATATTGGAAACACTAAAATGAGGAAAATAGGAAAACCTTACCATTGGTATGGCATCTGGCAAACTTATATCAAGGGATTGAACGTTTCTAAAAATCCAACCGATACCGGAAGCAAATAATGCAAAAAAATAGGTGATTTTTCTCTGATTTTCACCGGGTATAAAATAGCGGATAAAATATAAAACAACGAAAAGCAAGATAGTCCCAAAGAAAAATCGGCTGATTAAAAAAATATTTTCCACGGAAACATGGGAAATTCTGGCAAGGTGTCCGAGCGCGAAATAAAGGGGATAAATAAATATCGGTTTTTGCGGCTCGGTAGTATACATATCGATCATTTTCCATTTTCCAGATTCTCCCTGCACCATTTCCGCCAAATATGCAGATTTGTCATAAAGAATCGGGTAGGATCCTATATAAACTTTGTCATTGGGCGTGTTTTTGTATTGATAAATATAAGGCAACAGGTTAAATAATATTGCAAGGATCGCAATTAAAATTGTAAAAATTTTTTCAGATGATAAAAATTTAAGATTCATAAGTTATTTTAACTTTTGATTTTTTTCGTTCCAGAAGCGATAAATATAAAAGACTGATAATTGTGGAAAATAGTGAAATTATGGAAATAGCCGCTCCTGTCTTGAAAATTTTTGGGTTATATGTAAATTTTATTGTATGGTTTCCGCTCGGAAGTTTTATTGATCGGAACATATAATCGGCCTGATAAATTTCTGTTTTTACTCCGTCAACGTAAGCTTCCCAGCCCGGGTAATAAATTTCGCTTAAAAACAATATGCCATTTTCTATCGAGTCGGTTTTAATTTCAATATAATCGGGTTTATATTCTATGATTTCGGCTTTGTCGTTATTATAAACCGCCCCACTATCCGGCAAATCTATCTTTATTTTTTTTCTAATATTATTTCTTGCCGGGGATCAAAAGATTCCTTATCAATTAAAGGCAGTATGGTTTCAGGATCATCTATAATGATGGCTCGATGCGCTATAAAAGTTTGATTTGAACAATTATTGCTTTGATATAAATTAAGGTTATCGGTTTTTAATTTATTTTGTTTCGACAAACAAAAAACCAATTCATTTTTATTGTGTCGCCGATAATAGTTGTTTCTTTGAAGCTATTCTTTAGGAGATTGGTTATTTCTGTTTTTAAATAATGTTTATGGTATGGCTCTTTGGTTCCACAAGTTCTTGATAAAAATCTTAATTTCCAAAGCAGTCCCTTGCTCGGCACGGAACCTATGAATATTCCTTCCGGTTTTAAAATTCTTTTAATTTCTCTTAGTGTTTTTGAAGGATCAAGAAAATGTTCAAGCACTTCAGTACAAACTATTAAGTCAAATGTTTCATTTGGAAATTTTGTTTTTTCTGCATCGCCTTCTACAAAATTAATTTGTGGAGCGTATTTTTTGGCTTTTTCCAAATTTCTCGGGTTAATATCCAGGCCGGTAGAGCCTGGAGGCAAATGGCGTGTAATAAGCCCTGTTCCACATCCAATATCCAGAAACTTACCGTTTTCCATAAGATGCTGATTGATTAATTTTATAATTTTTTTTGATCGATTGCGGTGAAGTAACGTTTCTGGTCCGACAAAAATATCGCTTACATGTGTCCAATCGTAGTTTTCAACATAGCGGTAATAATCTTTTATTTTTTCGTCATTAAGCATAATGGTTTGTAGTTTTTATTTAAAAAATCTTAATTTCCAGCAAAATAAAGCCGCTTCCACGATTATCATTTTTCTCATTTTTGAAGCGCCTAATTGTCGGTCGGTGAAAGTTATGGGAATTTCTTTGATTTTGAGATTATTTTTATAAGCGTTATATTTCATTTCAATTTGAAAGGAATAGCCGTTAGATTGGATTTCGTCCAAATGATTTTTTTCGAGAGATTCTTTTCTCCAGCCGGCAAATCCCGCCGTCGGATCATTCAAAGGCAGTCCGGCGATGAGCTGGCTATAGATGCTTCCACTACGGCTGATCAGGCGGCGGATAAGAGGCCAATTTTCAACCTTGCCGCCTTTTATATAGCGCGAGCCGATCACCACATCGTAATTTTCAAGATTTTCAACGATCAATGGAAGGTACTTTGGGTTGTGCGAGAAATCCGCATCCATTTGGATGATATAGTCCGCATTATCGGCGATTGCCGCTTTGAAGCCTTCAATGTAAGACTGGGCAAAGCTTCGTGTTTTGCCTTTTCGGCTGATAAATCTGACGCGGCTGTTTTTTTGAACCAGCGAGTTCGCGATCTTTTCGGTGTTGTCTCTGGAGTCATCGTCTACGATTATAATCTTCGCGGCAGGAAGATGTTTCAGGATTTCTTGGCAGATCGAAACGATATTTTCCGCTTCATTGTATGTGGGAATAACGATCGTGGTATTTTTTTGAGTAAGCGCCATATAAAATATTTATTTGCTTTATTTTTTAAACTATTGATTTTTCGGGTAAGCTGTTATAAGCGTTTTTATAATGATACGTTTATTCTAGCATAAAAAACCAACTTAAAAAAGACTTAAAAATGCTTCTTGTTATTTTGTCTATATTGATTTGTTGTTAATATCTTGATACTATATATTAGCATAAATAACAGGCTTAATTTTACGTCTATGCGTTTATTCGTCACCGGCGGAGCCGGTTTCATCGGTTCCAATTTCATTCGTTATTGGCTTGAAAATCATTCAAGCGATCACATTCTTAATTTCGACATTTTAACTTACGCGGGCAATCTCGCCAGTTTGGACGATGTCGCGAAGAAATACAAAACCAATTATCAATTTATTAAAGGTGATATTGCCGATTTCACTTGCGTTAATAAAGCAATTAAAGCTTTTCGCCCCGATATAATCGTTAATTTTGCGGCTGAATCGCACAATAGTTACGCCATTTTAAATCCGACCGTATTTTTCAAAACCAATTTGATGGGCACGCAAACATTGCTGGAAGCGGCGAGAACCAATAAAGTTCCCCGATTCCATCATATTTCCACTTGCGAAGTTTACGGAGATCTGCCTTTGGATAGCACGGAAAAATTTACCGAAAAATCGTCTTACAAGCCAAGAACTCCTTATAATGCTTCAAAAGCGGCTTCGGATCTGGCGGTTAGGGCTTATTTTGAGACTTTTAATCTGCCGATGACTATATCCAATTGTTCCAATAATTATGGCCCTTATCAATTTCCGGAGAAGATTATTCCTTTATTCGCCACCAATTTGCTTGATAAAAAGCCGATACCGCTCTACAGAAACAGCCAAAACAAAAGGGAGTGGCTCCACGTGGCGGATCATTGCAAGGCGATCGATCTGATCATCAGCAAAGGAATTCTTGGCGAGACCTATAATATCGGGAGCGGCGTTGAAAAAAGCATTGAAGAAATAGCGGATATTATTCTGAAGAATTTAGGCGTGCCGGAGGAAATGAAAACCTATATCGAGGATCGTCCCGGACACGACCGGCGGTATCTTCTTGATTCTTCAAAAATCGCCCAAGAACTTGGCTGGAAGCCGGATATCTCTTTTGAAACGGGAATTAAACAAACTATAGATTGGTATAAGAATAATCGTGAATGGTGGCAGGGTCTTATAGGAAGAAGTCCGGTAAAAGAGAATAATTGGGGGAAAATTGGGAGAAATAGTATCTTAAGATAAGCATTGGATTTTTTTAAAAGACGCTTGGCAGTAATCTTCTTTTTAAAAATTAAAAAGGTAATTATATATATCAAAATTATGGTAAAAAATATTATAAAAACTAAAAAAGTACTTATTTTGGGCGCTTCCGGCATGCTGGCGGCTGATTTGATCAAAGTTTTTTCCGCCAGCAAAAAATACGCGTTAACCGCTTGGGGTTTTAGGGATCTTGATATTACCAATGAAGAAGCGGTAAAAGAAAAGATTGGCAAGTTTAAACCTGATATTATTATCAACGCTGCGGCTTATACGGCAGTAGATCAGGCGGAAAAAGAATTTGACAAAGCGATGGCGGTAAATGGCTATGCTTTGAAAAATTTAGCGGAAATCGCGAGCGAGACTGGCGCTTGCCTGGTGCATTACAGCACGGATTATGTTTTTGACGGCAAAAACCCAAAGGGATACAAAGAGGATTCGGAGCCGAATCCCGTCAGCGCTTACGGACAATCGAAATTCGTCGGTGAGCAGATGATCTCGATGACAGCGTTTCATAATTCCGGCGGAGGGTGCGCCGGCTGCGGTGCGGGGCATGGATGCGATAAAATTAAGGCTATGAAACCCCTGAATTATTATATTATCCGCAGTTCCTGGCTTTATGGGAAAAATGGTAAAAATTTCGTAGATACAATGGTTGGTTTGGCAGCAAAGCACAAAGAATTAAAAGTGGTCAAAGACCAGCGTGGAAGCCCGACTTTTACCGTGGATTTAGCCAAGGCAACCAAAGATTTGATAGAGAAAGATCTTTCCTTCGGTATTTATCATTTTACGAACAAAACCCCTAAAAAGGGGATTAACTGGTATGATTTTGCGCGCGAAATTTTCAAAATTAAAAAGATCAAAGTGGCGGTTAAACCGGTTACGACCAAAGAATTTTACAGCGGCAATAAAAATTATTTGGCTAAGCGGCCGGCGTATTCCATGCTTATCAACACCAAATTGCCGTCAGCGAGGAATTGGAAAGAAGCATTGAAAGATTACTTAAAAGAAAAATAATCCGCCTTTATTTTATTATTATAACAATTCATTAAAATCTTTAATTACCAGATTCGCGCCGGCGGATTTTAATTTATCGGCGCTGACGGTATTGGTAATGCCAATCGCGAAAATACCGGCTTTTTGGGCGAGCGCCATATCATTTGGACCATCGCTCACTAGAAACGCTTTAGCGGCAAAATTTTTGATATTCTCATGGCAATATTGGGCGAATTCCGCGTAATGTTCCAGTCCTTTTGGGGTTTTTTCCGCGCCCAAAACCAATTCAAAATATTCCAGAATTCCCGCTTTTTTCAGCCGAAAAATCACTTCATCCGTATTGCTTCCCGAACTTACGAAGTTTTTTATCCCATTGGCGCGCAAAGTTTTTATAAGAGATTCAGTGCCGGCGAAAAGCGGCGCGTTTTGCCATTCCAGGGAATTGTCGCGCAAGGAGAAAAAATTTTTATTTAGTTTCGTGATAAGCGCATCGTCATATTTTACGCCATTTTTATCGAAAAATAATTTAAACTGATCGTTCAAATTCATGCCGTTGGTTTCCAAATAAATTTTCCGCATTTCCTCCAGTGATTCTGAAAAATTAAAATTTTTGATAATTTCAAAAAAAGCATCGGCGCAAAGGGGCATATTGTCAAAAAGCGCGCCGTCAACGTCAAATATCCCGAACTTAAATTTTTGCCAAATTAACATAGTAAAAAATGATCATTTAATTCATTAAGAATAACATAAAATCAGCGGATTTCAAAATTTTTTTGGGGATAATTCATTGACAAAATGTATTTATAGATGGATAATATTAGAAGTTAATATTAAGATATTAAGATATTAAGATATTAAGATTGGAAAGCAATATCTCAATATCCCAATATCATAATATTTGACGAATGAAAGCATTGATCGCGGCCGGAGGGCATGGAACTCGCCTTAGGCCTCTTACCTATACATTAAACAAGCATCTTATTCCCATCGCTAACAAGCCGATGATTTTTTATGCGCTGGAAAAAATTGCCGAAACCGGCATCAAAGAAGTCGGCATTACTTTGAATCCCGGGGATACTATTTTCCCCAAAGCGGTGGGCGACGGCAAGAGGTGGGGCGTAAAGATCACTTATATCGAACAAACCGGGGGTCCTTTGGGTTTGGCGCATGTGATAAGAATGGCTGAACCTTTTTTAAAAAAGGACCCCTTTGTTTACTATTTGGGTGATAATATTATCTTAAGCAGTATCACGGGGTTTATTAAAAAATTCGAGAAAGAAAAATTAAATTGCCTTTTGGCGCTGTCAAAAGTCAAAGATCCGGAAAGATTTGGCGTGCCGGAAATAAAAGACGGGAAAATCTTGAAAGTGGAGGAAAAACCGCAAAACCCCAAAAGCGATTTTGCCGTGACAGGCATTTATTTATACGATCATAATATTTTTGATGTTGTTAAGAAATTAAAGCCAAGCGTGAGAGGGGAGCTCGAAATTTCTGACGCGCATACCCTGCTAATAGAGAAAGGCCTGAAAGTCGGATATTCGGAAATAACCGGCTGGTGGAAAGATACGGGCAAGCCCTATGATCTGCTTGATGGCAATCAGTTGATATTGAGCAAGATGGAAACCCGCATCAGCCCAAAGGCAAAAATTGAAAAAGGAGTTACTTTGCAGGGAAATATTGTTATTGGCGATGATTCGGAAATTCGCGGCAAGACTTTGATCCGCGGACCGGTGATCATTGGAAATTCAACGATCATTCAGGATGCGTATATCGGTCCATATACTTCGATTGGCAATAGAGTGGAAATTTATAGCGCCGAAATAGACCACTCGATTATTTTTGATGATGTGGATATCAATACTGATAAGCGGATTACTGATAGTTTGATTGGGAAAAATGCAATGATTACGCCGGTACGCGAAACCCTTCCCGGCGGACACAAATTGATAATCGGCGATAATTCGCATGTGGAACTGTAGATTTTTCTCAATCTCCAAGACTTCCAAGGGGAGTGGAAAAATCCAAGGACTCCCCTTGGAAATGAAATTTATTGCTAATCATTAATTTTATCAAAATGCAAAAAATTACAAAAGCAATTTTACCTGTCGCAGGTTTCGGAACCAGATTTTTGCCTGTAACCAAAGCTCTGCCAAAAGAAATGCTGCCGATCGTTGATAAGCCGATCATTCAGTACTTGGTCGAAGAAGCGGTAAAAGCCGGCATTAAAGAAATTATTTTCGTCACCGGCCGCGGCAAGCGCTCGATCGAGGATCATTTTGATGATTCGTTTGAGCTGGAATATAATTTGGTGGAAAAGCATAAACACGAACTTTTGAAGGAGATCTATAATATTTCACGCCTGGCAAAATTCGCTTATGTCCGCCAGCCCAAGCCTCTCGGTGATGGCCATGCGATCAGTTGCGCGCGCCATTTGATCGGTAATGAGCCCTGCGCGATCCTTTTTGGCGACGATATTATTGATTCCAAGGTGCCTTGCATCAAGCAATTAATGGACGTTTATGATAAATACGGCGATTCTGTCGTTGCTCTGGAAAAAGTTCCCAAAAAAGAGGTTTATCGCTATGGTGTGGTTAAAGGCGTTAAAATCGAGCCAAAAACCTATCAATTGCAGGATATTGTGGAAAAACCCAAGGTAGAGGACGCTCCTTCAGATTTGACGATTGTTGGCAAGTATGTCATTACCAAAGATGTCTTTGACGCGCTGGAAACGATTAAGCCTGGAAACGATGGCGAAATTCGCCTGGCAGACGCTTTAAAGGCGGTTTTAGTGAAGAATAAGCCGGTTTATGGCCTGGAATTTACCGGAGAACGCTATGATTGCGGCAGTAAGATCGGACTTTTAAAAGCTAATGTTGATTTCGCGCTAAAACACAAAGAACTGAATGGCAATTTCAGGGAATACTTAAAGAGTTTAAAACTTTAGTTTTAAACTCTAAAATCTCAATCCCCAAAACCTTTAAAAATATTGAAATTTAGAAAAATTTGAAAATTAAAGCATTGAAAATTCATTGAAAATTGAAAATTGGTGCTTGAAAATTAAGGAACAATAAAAGAGGCTTTTTGCCTTTTTTAATTGATTAAATTACGTTTTTTCTCACGTATTGCCATAAATATCGAAATCTGTTATAGTTACATTGTGTAATAAGGTGTAATATCTACGTCATAGTAAGTGTAATACTAAGTGTAACAAAACCTCAAATTTTGCGTCTACTATTATGTCTATCGAACTAAAGTACAATTCAACAATTGACTCTGAAAAACCGGAAATACACATAAAGCCTTTAAATATCAACAAAGAGTCTTTTGCCGCTTTATACGACGAGCACATTAAATCCATTTATCGGTTTATATACTTTAAGGTAAGTTCCAAAGAAGAGGCCGAAGATTTGGCTTCGGAAACATTTCTAAAAGCCTGGAATTATCTTTCAAAGATTGACAATTCGAATAAAATTCACAATTTCAAAGCATTTCTGTATCAAATTGCCAATAATCTGGTTATCGATTTTTATCGGAAAAGATCGCTTCTGCCGATCAGCCTGAATGATGGCGAATGGGAAGACGCGAATATTCCCGATGGGCAATTATCTGGAATTGATAAAATAAAAAAAGACGATGATGTGGAAGAGCTGAGAAAAGCCTTCAAGAAAATCCCGGAAAATTATTCCACCGTGGTGATCTGGTACTATCTGGAAGAATTGGAAGTCATGGAAATCGCCAAAATTTTGGGAAAATCTGAAGGCACAGTGCGTGTCACGATCCATCGGGCGCTCAAAGCTCTGAAAAAAGTATTGGAATCAAATTTGCATTTTGAATCAAAGTTAAATAAAGAAATGATCGTCCCGACATTGGAAATGGAGCCTGATTCGGAAATTGAATAAAATTTCTGTTTGTCATTGCGAGCCTTGCCATCAGGCAAGCGAAGCAATCTCAAATTTCGGATATAGATTGCCGCGTCGCTCTGCGGAGCTCCTCGCAATGACAGAATTGCCAATTTTTACTAAAATATCGGTTCGCATGGTTTGAATAAAAACATTCAATATCCTTTCCTCGGGATGTTGATACCATTCGAAGCCGGACTTCCGAACTAAAAGCCGGGAGTCTGGCTTGCGAATAAAGAAATTTATTGTTAAGAAATTTTAGTGTGTTATGGTTCGACAAGCTCACCATGACATTCAAACAACGTGTCACCTTAATAAACAATGTGTCACCCTGAGCTTGTCGAAGGGTAAGTTGTTATATTTATGACAAATAACGATTTAATAAATAAGATCAAAAGATTGGAAGCTCACGAGCCAAGCGAGTCTTGGCTGAGATCCAATCGCGAATTTATTTTCAAATACATCGATTTGGATGATAAAAAAGAATCAGTTGCTCAAACCGGATTCGCTTTTGGCGTATCCGCTATCAGAAGCCGCATAAGCTTTGCGCTGTCAATATTTTCTAACAGAATGTTGACCGGCGCGGTTAGCTTGGCGGCTGTTTTTATTTTGGTCGGAAGTTTTGCCGCCGGCGAGGCGGAAGGAAGCCTGCCGGGCGACAGATTGTATGCGGTTAAGACTTTTATGGAAAAAGCCCAATTGGCTTTCGCTTTCAACGACGAAAAGCGCGTGGCGCTGAATTTTGAGCTTACCGAGAAGCGCCTGGATGAATTTTCCGCGGTCGCTTCCCAGAAAGATGAAAATTCCAGCGAGGTAAAAACCGCGGCTGATAATCTGAAAAATCAGCTGAAAGTCGCCGCGCAAGAATTGAATAGCGCCAAGACTAATTCCAGCGCCGAAACAGCAGTCTCGGTTGCCAAAATTGCCGATACTAAGACCACTGCTTATGCCAAAAAATTAAATGAAGTCAAGAAAGAATTATCCAGCAATAAAAACGAACAATTGAATGAAGTTGCGACCAATATTGAAGAATTGAATAATAGCGCTTTGGCAGTCCTTGCGACCAATTCAAAAATAGGTGATTTGAATACTGAAGAAATTGCCGCTAAGCTCAAAGAAAAAATAGTTTTGGCTGAGGTAAAAATAGACGAGACTCAGAAAAAAGTTTCTCTTTATGAAGCGGAAATCAAAAAAAGCAATTTAGAGAACAAAGAAGCGGTAGAGAGTTTGGCTTTATCAGTGAAATTAATTACTGAAGCCAGGGCAGTGCTTGGCGAGGCTCAGTTGTCTTTTAAGGCGGGTAATTTTTCCAAAACTTGGGATCTTCTGGTTAAGGCAGGAAATATTGCCATAGTGGCCGAAGATGTCGGCAATCGCGTGGCGGTTGTGCCGGCTATTTCTCCTTTGCCATTGGTTTCGCCTGAACCCGGTTCCACTGTTTCTTCTTCGCCAGCGCCTTCTGTTTCTCCTTCGCCGTCAGCTTCGCCGGTTCCTTCAGTTACGCCCAAGCCTTCAGTCGCGCCAAGCCCCAAGCCGTCAGTCGCGCCTGTACCGGCGCTGTAATTTAGAATTTCCAAGTTTGAAAAGTTGTCATTTCGAGCGGAGCGAGAAATCCCTTAGAGTAATTTAAAATTTAAAAACGTGAAAAGAGAATATAATTTTTATGTTTATATAATGGCAAGTTTGAGCGGAACACTTTATGTAGGTTTTACAAATGATTTATTAAGAAGAACTTCAGAACATAAAAATGGAGAAATTAAAGGTTTTACTCAGAAATATTTTTGCAATAAACTCGTTTATTACGAGCAATATAATGATGTTTACACGGCAATGAACAGAGAAAAAGAAATTAAGAAGTGGAGAAGAGAAAAAAAGCAAAATTTAATTAAAACTGTCAATCCACATTGGAATGATTTATATAAAGAGTTAACAAATTAAGATATTTTAAGGGATTTCTCCCTTTGGTCGAAATGACAAAGAAGTAGCTCCTCGCAATGACAGAAGAAATTTGATTAAAAATTTAAAATTAGAACCCAATTTCCTAAACAGAGCTGATAAAAAACCAAAAGATTTATCATTTCTGCCACGGATGTTATGCCTGCCCCGTCATTAAATATATGACTGGGGTTCCATTCCATTTCGTTAATTACATCATAACTCTAACGCCTCGCGCTTTTCGGGAATTTTTCTTGAAGAGCGTTCGATTGCGAAAGGCAGCCTGCGCTGAAAAGCTATGGCCTGCCGAGGCAATATTTTATCCTAAAGGTCGTTCGGGCGCGCTTAATTTCTTTGTAAAAAGAAACAAGCGAGGTCTGAGGGATGATCTAGGTTTTAGGGCCTTGTAATTAAATATCTAATTAAAATAATTTACCCCGTTAAATTAGATTGTTTTTCAATCTAAAACCGCAAGGTTGTATTTAATAGGGTTTACCCTGTTAAATTAGATTGCCTTGCAATCTAAGACCGTAAGGTTATTTAATAGGGCAAAAAAAGATTTGAAAATTATGGCCAGTTTTTTCCCGAAATTATTCGTTCTGTAAGCCGGAAAAAAGATGACTCGCGCGGAAGATCGGGATGGAGGACCATCCTCGAGGACACCTCGGTAATTCGCAGAAGAAATTTTTTTAAAGCGAACATACGAGAAAAATTGGGAAATTGCTAGGCGATATGTTTTCATTCTTAATAGGAGATTATTAAAAAATGAGTAAAACACTTAAAGCAAGTTTACGAAAGACACTCGTTGGCATCGTTATGATGACCACGATTTTCTCGCTTTCCGGTGTGACTGCTTTGATTCCTGTTGTGCAAGCCGCGACTATTGTCGATGGCGATGTCATTAGGAATCCTAGCGCTACCGGAGATGCTCAATTTGATGTCTATATCGTGAAACTTATGGGTGCCAAGAAATTCAAAAGATTGGTCTTGAACCCGCAAGTTTTCAATTCTTATGGACACTTGAAATGGAGCAATGTTAAGACTGTTACCACTGCAGAAATGAGTTCATACACGACTTCTGCCACTGTAAGAGTCGAAACCGATCCAAAAGTTTTGGCCCTGGCGCCAAACGGCGATGCCGGTTCCAAGAGCTGGTTGAATGTTACCGCCGCTGACTATGTTGCAGCCGGTGGAGATTGGGATTCAGTTTATGTTATCAATGCTGTTGATGGCGCCAATTATACCGCCGCTGCAGATTTGACCACTTCAGCCCAAGTTGTCACATTCTTGACTACTGGCGTTTTGCCAGGCGGAGTTGTTCCTCCGGTTGCAGGCGCAATCGGTGTTAGCTTAGCTGCTAGCAACCCGGCGAGCGCGACTTTTGTCAGAGACACTGGCAATGTCGTAGCGCAAGCCAATGCTAATTTCTTAGCATTGAACTTTACTGCTCCGTCAAGCGGCGCTGTAACAGTTAACACTCTTAAAGTAACCAGAAGCGGTATTTCCGCTGATTCCGACTTAGGAACTGTTTATCTTTATGATGGCAACACGCAAATCGCTCAGCACTCTTCATTCTCTGCGAAGGTTATTACCTTCAATAACGCGAATGGATTATTTACAGTTGCTGCTGGCGCGACAAAAACCATTAATGTAAAAGCGGATATTTCAGCCGGTACTCTCAATGTTTCAAGCATTGTCTTGGGACTTAGCGATGCCTCAGCTGTTGTTTCTAACGCTTCTACAGTTAGTGGAACATTCCCAGTAAACGGCAACCCGATGGCTGTTACAACTGTAGCAGACTTGGGCTATGCGAATATTTCTTCTTTCCTTACTTTCCCGGCAACCAGCGATCCTGGCGTGACTGCGAAAGAATTGTGGAGATTTAATGTTCAAGCGAATGATCAAGATATGGTGATCGAGAAGATTAAAATGACTGTTGTCGGTACTGTTTCAGCTTCTGATCTGGCTAACTTTAGCCTTGAAGCAAACGCAGTCGCGATTGGCAGCCCTGTTGCCGCCATGAGCGCTGGCAAAGAAGTTGTTTTTGATCTATCAGCTGCTCCATACAAGATCACAAGCGGACAAACGAAGACCATCGTTGTTAAAGGTGATGTTGTAAACGGCTCAGGACGAGCGTTTAAATTTACCATCAGACAAGTTGGCGACTTTATTGTCAAAGACAATAGCTATGGAGTATATGTTGCCCCATTAGTTAGCGGCGCAGCGTTTAGCTTAATTGACGCGGATGCGGCTGGTGATGGCACTAACATTAATAACGGCACTTTGACCGTTGGTATAGCTACTGATTCTCCGTCAGGTAATGTAGCCCCAGGCGCTACCGGAGTTACTCTTGCTAAGTTCACCTACAAAGCGAATGGTGAAGACGTTAAGATTAACACAATCAGAGTTAATGTTAACGAGGAAACCAGCGATATCCCAATTCTTAACGGCAAGCTTTATTTCAATGGCTCTCAAATTGGCACAACTGATGCTTCAGTTGCCGATGAAGTAACCGAAGCTGTTACCACCACGCAGATCATTGCTGCCGGTGCAACAGCGACAATTGAATATCGAGCTGATATGACAACGACCGGCGGAACAGCTTTAGTTGCAGGTCAAACCATTGTAGTTAGCCTTATTGCCGGTACAACTGATGCTTCTGGTCAATCATCTTTGGCTAATGTTGCAACCTCAGCTGTTACAGGAAGAACAATAACTGTTGCTACTGGTATTTTGACTGTTGCTAAAAATCTAACTGTTTCTGATGCCACAGCCGCTTTGCCAAGCGGAGTAAAAAGCGCGACTGGCGTTAAGATCGGTTCGTTTGTTTTGACTGCTGGCGCTGGTGAAAGCGCATCAGTCTCTCAAATTAGATTGACTGATAGCGTAGCTAACCTGGAAACTACTTTCCCGACTTCAGTTGCATTCGTTCTTGGTGCTAATACAGACCTTGATACTATTGCTACTGGCAAGACTTCCGGTACTTTAGCTGCCGCCACCTATAACGCTTTAGTTGTTGGTGAATCATATAAGGCGCAAACTACTGGAAATACTCTTCCCGCAACTATTGTTGTCAAGACCAAGATTCCGGCAACTCCGGCTGTTACTTATGACGTAACTACTGCTGCCACTACTGCTGGTACGGCTACTGCCGGAACACTCAGAAGCGGCGCGGCAACCGATGTTGATACTCTTGCCGATACTTTCCAGAACTTAAAACTTATGCAAGGTGCGACTCAGGTTGGCTCAATTATTAGCAACTTGATCGATGCTGCTGGATCTAATTATGATTTCACTCCGGCAACCGCGATTACAATTGCCAAAGGCACTCAAGTGGTATTTGATGTCTTAGCTGATGCCAAATCCAACGCCATAACTCTTTCATCTAATACTGATGCGTCTGGCGTGATTCTTCACACTTTGACAACCGCCACCGGAGTAGACACTGGAAATAGCGCTAATACAACTGCTGGAACAACGACATTGCAGAATGTTTATGTTGCAGGCGTTGGTACTTTAGCCACATCAGTATCTTCTGATTCTCCAGTTGCAGCGCAAGTGGTGATGGGTGCGACAGGGGTAGAGATTGCAAGGTTCAAATTAGCTGAAACTTCAGCTTCTGAAAACCTTACAATTACCCAGATTGTCGTGACAGATACTACTGGTTCTGTTGGTTCTTTATCCAATATTAGATTAATGGATGGAACTACTCCTATTGCAACAGTTGCTACTTTGACTTCTGGAGGTCTTGCTACCTTCCCGAGCTTAAGTGTTACTGTTCCAAAGGGTGGAAACAAAGTATTGTCTATCCAAGCTGATATTACTGGTTTCCCAGGCGCAACTTCAGCTTCAACTCATGTTTTGAGCATTGCTGGAGGTGCAATTACCGGAACTGGAACTTCAAGCGGAACTACGCTTGCAACTTCTGTTGCTTCGACTGGTACTGCCGGCACAGCGACTGTTTACAGAACTAAACTTACTGTTGCTTTCGCTGCTGATACTCCGTCAGGATTAGCCCTAGCGCCAGCTGCAGGTCAGCTTGTTGCTAAATTTGTAGTTTCAAATTCTACAAATACCGGTGGCTTTGACGCAACATTGAAGTTATTGAACGTCGCCGCTACATCGTCTTGGACAAATACTGCTGCTACTAGAAACATTAAGATCTACAAGACTTCAATAAGCGCTCCTAATTTGCTTGGAACTTCCCAAGACTTTACGGGTGCGGTATACGCCACGACAACAATTGCAGAAGGTGCATTTACCGATGTATCAATTAGTTCGGGCGGTTCAATAACACTTCTTGTTACTTCTGACAATCAGGATATAGCCACACCACCCGATAGCTTTACCATTGGTATAGGCGCTGCTGGTGTTACTTGGAACGATGTTAGTGGAGATATTACATCTGTTGATGGCTTACCGCTTATCAGCAAGACCTTATCTCAATAATAGTTTGAGTTAGTATCTCGACTTTTGCCTCGCCGCAAGGCGATGAGCAAACAATCGAACTGTCGAAAGGCAGGAAAAGACCCTCTCACGAGGGTCTTTTGATTTGGGTTTTTTCGCTGTCCCTTCCTGCAACTATCCAAGGACTCCCCTTGGATAAAATAGAAAGAGTTAAATTTCCAAGGACTCCCCTTGGAAATGACAATTAAATTAGTAATCCCGACTTTTGCCTCGCCGCAAGGCGAAATGCAAACAATCGGTCTGCTTTAGCTCTGCCGTCGCTTGAAAAAGCTATGGCGGGTGAGACAGAAAAAGACCCTCTCACGAGGGTCTTTTGATTTGACATCGCTATTGTATTTTCCTTCCTGCAACTATCCAAGGACTCCCCTTGGAAACAAATTAACTAATCTTTGAACTGCTTGCAAGGTATAAGTTTCTCGAAACTTAAAATCGAAATCCCGACTTTTGCCTCGCCGCAAGGCGAACCGCAAACAATCGGTCCAGTCTTAGTCCTGCCGTCGCTTGAAAAAGCTATGGCGGACGAAGCGGAAAAAGACCCTCTCACGAGGGTCTTTTGATTTGTCTTGTATTATTTTTTCCTTCCTGCAATTTTCATTCCTATTCCTAATACTTCGTTTTAGGATATCCTAAAACGAAGTATTAGGAATGTTTGACACTGCTGGCGCATTTTGATAAAATAAAGGCAGTTAAACAGTAATAATATGGTTATAAAAAAGAGTAAAGAAGACATCAAAAAAATCGTAAAATATTGGAGAAAAACATCCGAACACGATTTTGAAACAATGAATGCTTTATTCGGGATCAAGAGATACCCCGAGTCTTTGTTTTTTGGACATATTGTTTTGGAAAAAATTCTAAAAGGTTTGGTGGTAGAAAAAACAGGAGAGGAAGCTCCTTATATTCATAATTTGACAAAATTATCAGAATATGCAAAATATGATTTACTTAAAGACGAGTTGGATTTATTAGACGATGTAAACAAATTTAATATTCGCGCTCGTTATCCGGAATATAAGATGCAATTTTACAAGCAGTGCAACAGAGAATATGCTAAAAATTACATTGATAAAATTACCAAATTATATCAAAAATTATGTCAAAAGCAGCGGTAAAAAAAATAGTCAAAAAATACGCGGAAAAATTAAAAGAAGAGAATTATCCATTCGCTGCTATTTATTTGTTTGGGTCTTACGCCAAAGGGAGTCAGCACAAGTGGAGCGATATTGATGTGGCCGTAGTTTCCGATAAAATGAAAAGAAATAAATCAGCAAACGAAAGTTTATTGTGGTATATCAGAAGGGATGTTGATTCTATGATTGAGCCGCATGGATTTACGGTAAAAGATTTTCGGGATAATAATGACCCAATGGTTTACGAAATTAAAAAAACCGGAATTAAAATCGCTTAAAATTTTCTCGACTTTTGCCTCGTTTTATCTCGCTGAATCCGCCTTTTTGGCGGAGAAGGCGGGCCGCCCGCTTCGACTCGAATCGAGGCGAGCAAGGCGAAATGCCCGCCTAGACTTTTACCTCGGTTCAATTCATTTGAAACGGGCGACGTCTAGTCGAGGCTGGCAAACAATCGATCTGCCGATGAGGCAGAAAAAGACCCTCTCTTGAGGGTCTTTTGATTTGTCTTGTATTCCCCCCCCTTTTTTCCTGCAACTATCCAAGGACTCCCCTTGGAAACAAACTGAAAATATGGTAATATTCCAAGGGGAGTCCTTGGATAACTTTTTTAAAAATTAGTATTATATGGAAAGAAAATTTGAATTTTCGGAAGGCGAATTTTATCATCTTTATAATCGAGGCAACGGTAAGGCTAATATTTTTCTAACTAATGATGACAGGAAAAGATTTTTAAAACTTTTGTATATTTGCAACAGTTCAAAACCCGTTGTTTTTAAAACCATCCAAGGACTCCCCTTGGATAAAATAGAGAGAGGGGAAACAATTGTTAATATAGGGGCGTACTGTTTGATGCCGAATCATTTCCATATTCTTGCGAGGGAAAAAATAAAAAACGGTATTAGTGTTTTTATGGGAAAATTACTGACTGCGTATTCGATGTATTTTAATAAAAAACACGAAAGAACCGGAAAGCTTTTTGAAGGTGTTTTTAGAGCAGTGCATGCAGATAGTGATAGATACTTAGAGCATTTGTTTATTTATATTCATCTGAATCCGGTTAAAATAGTCGAGCCGAAATGGAAAGAGAAGGGTGTTTTGGACAGTAATAACGCGAAACAGTTTTTAGAAAATTATTTATATTCTAGCTATCTTGATTATTCAAAAGACGGGATTAGCAGGGAAGAGAAAGCAATAATCGGTAAAGAAAATTTCCCTGAATATTTTGAAAATTTTAAAGAGTTTGATTTTTACGTCAATGAATGGCTTAACTATCCAAGGACTCCCCTTGGAAATACAGTTGATGCTTCGTTTTAGGATGATTTGACACTACTATTGCATTTTGATAAACTGAAGAAAAGTTAAATGCCAATGCAATTTTATGAAAATAGTAAAAGATAAAATTACGATAAGCGAGCTGAATGGAATGTCTGCCAGAATGTTTGGAAACTTAGTCAAAG
>JAUYBG010000015.1 GCA_030693205.1 bacterium | reverse complement strand
ATGGCGATGGTTTATTGTTTTTTTGTCAATTTATTATTTTTGTGATATATTTATACCAAGAAAAATAAATGGAGGTGAAAAATTGATTGACAGAAGAAACAACAGGGATAAAGCGATTTTTCGATATTTGCTGGCAAACCACTTGAATCAAAAAATATTCAATTGGTTATTGAAAAACCGGGCAGATGAATGGGAGGGTTTCCTGGGACACGAAACGGTTAAGTCTATGAAAGTAAAAGATGAGCCATGGATCAAGAAATGGGTTATAAGAGGAACCCAAGATTTCCTTGATGCTCTTGCCGGAAGAAAAACCAGACAATTGCACAGTGATCGGCAAATCAGAAAGGACCCATACATATATGAACTTTTACGGCTCCTTAAAACAGAAGGAAGCCACAATAGACCCAGGGTGCAACTGGAAAATTTAATAGACAAAAAAATAGCGGAACTAAATATTCCGGTTAGGGCTGAAGATTAAGTAAGCCCTTTTTTTGATTATTTCCCTTGCAAATCGGTTTAATTAATGCTATATTTTACCAGTAAATCGGATTTTTTGGAGAGGTGGCCGAGTGGCTGAAGGCGGCAGGTTGCTAACCTGTTATAGGGATTTAAACCCCTATCGAGGGTTCGAATCCCTCCCTCTCCGCAATCCTTCGCTAAAGCTACGGAATTGCATGCACTATACTTATATTTTATTAAGCTCAAAATCTCATATTTTCTATTTTGGGTCTACAAATAATCTTGTAGAAAGGTTAAAATTACATAACCTTGGAAAAGTACCATCTACTAAACCACATTTACCGTGGAAGCTTGTATGGTACTGCGCGTTTGAAACAGAGAAGCAAGCAAGAGATTTTGAGCTTTATCTAAAATCAGGTTCAGGAAAATCTTTTGCTTATAAGCGCTTGGTATCTGTAGCTTTGGCGAGGGATTTTGAAGACGGAAGAAAAGGTAGTCCGAAGCGAAAAGCATAGGATACCCTCCCTCTCCGCATTAGTAAAATTTTAAGAACCGTAATCATTTAAAAAATATTTATGGAATATAACAATATTATAATAGTGCTTTGCTACGGAACAGCAGTTTGTGTCGAGTAAAGCGGGTTTGAAAAGGGAAGATTCAGAGAATGTTAGCAAATTATAAAAATCCGCTTCAATGCGGTTTTTTTTTGTTGATTATTTGTCTGTTTTGGGTTAATATTAGTTTAATGAGTTCTAAGATAGCGGTGGTTAAATAAAGGTATCTGACACCTTTTAATTTCTTTTATTTTCACAAAACGAAAGAATAAAATTATTAAATATGCGTTCTTATCGTCAAAAATTTGATGCAAAAGCTTATTGGGAAAACAAGCCGCTATGTACCGTTTGTAAACAACATAAAGTTAAAAGTGGAACGGTTTGTTATAAATGTAAAAAACTGATTGAAAAAAATAATTTGCAATCGCCTAAGGTGTTAAATAAAAAAGAGATAATTAGCAAAATTTCTAAAGAAAACATGCAACAATCAGATACTAAAATTGAAACACCTGATAATAATTTTGGTGTTGATGTTTCTGCAAAAACACAAAATAAAATTGTTAGACTTTTTACATATTTAGAAAAAGCTCTTGCGCTTGACGATACAATCGTTCGCGATTTTCGGTCATCAATGATACCGCCATCTCCATGGTGGTTAGCTGATTATCCTCGTGATCTGGATAATCTTTTTATTCGCGAATTCGATATGGAAAAAGAAATGGTAAGTCCCGAGTCCGGTGCTTGGCTTAGAGTTCAGAAGAAAAATATTGAACCCGCTCCAGTTTTGCCAGAAAAACTCGCGGAGTGGATTATTGAGGTTAACCCGCTTGATAAGCCTAAACCATTAGAAAAAATTGACCGGAAAGTACGTTTTGATAGCGATAAAGAGAGTGTAAACGAATTTAAGAAATTCCGTAAAGATTTTAAGCAAGGAGACAGTGTGCCGAAGTCATTATTGGGTTGGGTTGTTTTGGCTCCGAATAAATTGCCGGAAGCCATAGAGGTTAAGTACGTTCCTGATAATTGGACAGACCATCCTGAGCTTGAAAAGTTATTGATTGGATATATCGAAAATGAATGGAAACGATGGGCTGATAAGGTAAATAAAATATACAAAGCGAATTTGCTATACGATCAATTTTACGCCTTGCGTTTATTGCTTAAAAATGAGGGCGATAGTCACGAATTACTTCTTGGGCACGGATTTTTAACTTGGAAACATCCATCAGTCGGTGCAGTCTACGCTCCAATTTTCTTTACACCATTGACGCTAGATTTTGATGCTTCTAAGCGCACAATCGAAATTAATCCAGACCCATTATTTAGAAGTTTTGTTGAGA
Organism: bacterium; assembly: GCA_030693205.1. Taxonomy (NCBI): domain Bacteria; species bacterium. Next base: position 34,691 of record JAUYBG010000015.1, on the reverse strand, counting down.
TTGCACCAGTGTCTGAAATGGACAATCCAGCAGACATTGATTTGGATAAGTGGATGGGCACTGTCAATTCTAATCCTTTTGATTTTTGGCATTTAGAGACATTAAAATCTCAAGCAAATACTTTTCTAAACTATCTATCTCCTGATGGTGAAGATCACTTTACTGATGAGGGGGTTAGTGCTCCTGCTCTTACTGATAAACCTAGCGTTTGGAATGCGCCAATAATTTTCGTACGAAAGAGAACTAATAGTTTGTGGTCGAAATATGCCGAAACAATTAAGCGTGGCATAGAACAAAATGGTGCAAAATCAACGGAATTCATAAATGATCTCATCGGTGAGTATGAAGAAGGAGAAGATAGAATTGGTTTGGGAGAAAGTGGAAAAGAAACAGACATTGCAATAAAAGAATCAGAATTATTTTTTCCGCTTCCTTGGAATGACGAGCAAAAGAGAATTGCGGAAAGAATAGAGACAAATTATGGAGTAGTCGTTAAGGGACCGCCTGGAACTGGTAAAAGTCATACGATTGCTAATTTAATTGCGAGATTTTTGGCACAAGGGAAAAGTGTGCTTGTTACCTCACAAACAAGCAAAGCGCTGGAAGTACTACGTGATAAATTGCCGGAAAATATTCGTAGCCTTGCTGTCTCGCAGTTACATCAGACAGCTAAGCGTGATGATGTGCTTCAGCAATCTATCACAGAGATTAGTTCTAATCTTGGCGAACGCCGTACTAAATTCAGTGAACAAAAGGCGGAACTTGTTAGAAAAGAATTAGCGAGTGTAAGAGAACAGAAGGCTTCTATAGCCAATTTGATTCGTCAATATATTCTCACAGATTCTACGCAAACTTTGCGCGCAAATGGTGGTGATGCTACTCCGATTGAGGCGGCTAAATTCATAAGCGAGCATGATGATAATCGAAGTTTGGCTTGGTTTACCGATGAAATAAATTTCGATACAGAGTTGAATTTTACCGCTGAAGACTTGAAGCAAGCAAATCAATTACTCACTGATTTAAGTAAAGAAAATAGAAGTTTGCACAAATTTGATTTACCAGACTCATCTTCATTGCCAAACGATGATGTCATTTTGGGTGCCTTTGCTTCGTATAGAGAATTGAGCGTCAAGGCAAAAATTTCAAATAATGTTTTTGGTAATTCAGGGAATGATTTTAATCAAGAGGAGCTATTGAAATTATGGGAGATGTTGAATAATGCTCGCAAGGTATTGGTTGCTATCAATGAAAATTACGAGCGTGACATTTTTAATACTTGTAATACAAGCCAGAGCGAACGTGAAAAATGGAAGACGATTTTATCAAAAATCTCGGAGAAAATACAGATCATTGGCAAAAGCAGAAACATGATTATTGGTCATGATATTTCTGGTTCAATTCCATTATCGCTTAATGAATGTACAGACGCGATCAATTCACTCAAGACAAAAGTATCCAATGGCTCGAAGTTGGGCACTTTTGGGAAAATGCTTCTTTCTGCAGATGCAAAAAAGATTTTAGGAAGCTATTTGGTGGATGGCCGTTGTCCTGATAGTTTCGAACGGATTGAACTTCTTGAAAGCATGATATCTGCGCAAGTCGCTGAAAAGGATATTAAGATTCTATTAGATCAAGGATTTGGAAGCCTAAATGGAGCGTCTGATTTACGCAAAGATAATCTCGATCTCATAAAACTAGAGGTCTTGGTTGCAAGTGCTAACCGCATTGCATGTTATTATGATAATTTTACTGAAATTGCAGAATCTTTTAAAAGAGTAAAACAATTTGCAGATCTATCTTTTACGCAACTTGAGAGTATTGAAACCGCCAGAGAACTAATTGCATCAAGCGTCGCACAGTTTGAATTGTCTAAGCTAGAAGCAACCTTCCAAGGATGGGTAAAGCTTGTCGACGACCCTATTGGTAATAGGCATGGGGTATGCGAGAGGCTTATTCAAGCTATTGAAAAAAGAAACAATACAGCTTGGAAAAAAGCTATCGAAGAACTCGATTTACTTATTGAGAATAAAGACTATGCAATAAGACTTAATGAGATTGCCGAAAGAATAAACAAACATGCCCCAAATCTCTATCAAGATATGATTGGTCTGGCTGATCAGAAACAGAAATTTGATTGTCCCGACAATTTGGAATTAGTATGGAAAATTGCCCGACTAAAATCGTGGATAGACCATATTCATGATCACGTGAGTATTGATGAACTTCAAAGTAAGCATGAGCGACTCTCAAAACTTGAATTTCAATTAAACTCCGATCTCGTTACAGTACTTGCATGGCAGAAACAAATCGACAAAGTCACAAAACGACAAAGAGATGCATTGATGGCGTGGTCGGATTCGATGAGAAAATATGGAAAAGGAACTGGGAAATGGGCGCATAAACATTTGTCGGCGGCGCAAGAATCTTTAAGGGAAGCAAAAAATGCTGTACCTGTTTGGATTATGCCATTGCATCGTGCCGCACAAATGTTTTCCGATCCAAAAGCTGGAATGTTCGACGTTGTTATTTTTGATGAAGCCAGTCAGTGCGATATTCGTGGTCTTACTATCGGATACCTTGGAAAGAAACTATTGGTCGTCGGTGATCCAGATCAGATAAGCCCTGCGGGTATTTTTCAAGATCAAGAGAGGGTTTACGAACTCATCTCGCGATTTTTGTATGATATTCCACATAAAGATAATTTTTCTATTACTTCAAGCTTGTTCGGTTTAGCTCAGATTCGAATACCGAACATGATTCAGTTGAACGAACATTTTAGGTGTGTGCCGGAGATTATTGCTTTCAGTAATCACCATGTCTATGAAGGAAAACTAAAACCATTAAGATACCCTCACCCAAAAGGATTACTGAAACCCGCACTGGTTCCTGTTCTGGTCGAGGGTGGTTATCAAAATACGAACAATAAAGTTAATGAACCGGAAGCAAAAGCAATTGTTGATAAAATAGCCGAATTACTAGAGAATCCAAACTATCAACAAAGACCGGATGGGCACATTTGTACATTCGGTGTGATTTCACTACTTGCAGAAGATCAAGCAAAATATATTAAAGAATTGCTTCTCCGACATCCTAAAATTGGTGAAAAAGTTATTGAGGAAAGAGATATAGTTTGTGGCGATGCCTACGCATTTCAAGGAGACGAACGAGACGTGATGTTCCTCTCAATGGTTAAAGCGCTTGATTCAAATAATCCAAATGACACAGTTAAGGCCTTGGCCGACAAAGGCACCGCGCAAAGATTCAATGTCGCCGCTACTCGTGGTCGTGATCAAGTATTTCTATATCATTCGATACCAGTGCAAGAGTTCAGAAATCAGAACGACTGGAGGTATAAAATACTTAATTGGTATTATGATCCAAAAACGGAAGAATTAGAGGCTGGTCGAAAAGCTTTGAAAAAAGAATTTGATTCCGGTAGAGCATCGCAATTTTCATTCGATGTGGGCAATTTATTGATCGATCGAGGTTATCAAGTTTTACCCGAATACCCTGTTATCGGCTATAGAATTGACCTTGTTGTACAAGGAGAAAATGCTCGTTTAGCGGTAGAATGCGACGGAGATCAATATCACACACTTGAAAATTGGGAGGAGGATCAAGTTCGAGAAAGACAACTTCGTCGAGCGGGTTGGGAGTTTTGGAGAGTATCCGGAAGCTCTTTTTATAGACATAAAGAAAAAGCTCTCGATAGTCTCTGGGAGAAACTAAAAGAGCTAGAAATTAAGCCGATCATTTAATATTTTTGTGACCACAATAATTTTACTAATAATAGACACACTCGGAATTGAATTTTTAGTGTTTCTGTTTTTCGAAATCAAAATGGTCAGGTGCAATTTTATTAAGTAAGAAAAAGGTGCTTGACACCTTTTTCTGATCAGACTTTTGCTTTAAGCGATTATTATTAGAAGATTCGATTTTATTAATTTATCATTATGCGCATTAAAAAAATTTCTTTTCATCATTATAAAGCGTTTAAGAGTTTTTTTATTAATCTTTCCGATTTTGATGTATTAGTTGGGCCAAATAATGCAGGAAAATCTACTGTTCTCGGAGCTTTAAGAATACTCTCGGAGGGTTTAAGAAAAGCAAATGCAAAAAAGGCCGAACGAATCTCTGCTGGGGTAAAAGGTTTTGTGTGGGCTTATAGGCTTGACTTGGATGAGATACCGGTGTCACTTGAGAACGTATTCTATGACTACGATGAAACTGAAGCGGCTACTATTATTTTTGAGCTTGAAAATAAAAATCGACTTACGCTTTTTTTCCCTCAAAGCAAGGTTTGTTATTTAATTCCTGAAGCGTCGGGAGCAGTAAACTCCCCAACTATATTTAGAAAAAGTTTTCCGATAAAAATTAGTCACGTTCCGGTTCTTGGACCTGTCGAGCATAATGAAATTCTTTATCAACCTGAAGCAGCCCGGAAAGCACTCTTAACCCATCGTGCCTCAAGAAATTTTAGAAATATTTGGTACCATTTTAAAGATGGGTTTGAAGATTTTCGCGAGAAAATACGTAGTACTTGGCCAGGTATGGATATAAAACCACCGGAAATAGCGCACGATACTGAAAAACCTAGATTATTTATGTTTTGTCCAGAAGAACGTATTGATCGGGAGATTTATTGGGCAGGGTTTGGGTTTCAGGTTTGGTGTCAAATGTTAACTTTTATACTCCAGGCAAAAGATGCAACTTTATTGATTATAGACGAACCCGATATTTATTTACACTCCGATCTTCAGAGACAGTTGGTTGGTATTTTACTAGAACTTGATTTGCAAATTATTATTGCCACACATTCAATAGAAATTATTACTGAGGTGGAAACAAGGTCTTTGCTTACTATCAATAAGAAAAAACTACATGCTACTCGGGTTACAAACACGCAAAATTTGCAAAAAATATATCAGTTGCTTGGGTCAAACGCTAATCCTGTTTTAACACAGCTTGCAAAAACGCGCAGAGTTCTTTATCTCGAAGGAAAAGATTTTCAGTTGCTTTCACTGTTTGCGCGTAAGTTAGGTTATAATAGACTAGCAAACCGGTCCGATTTTGCTGTTGTTCCAGTTGAAGGTTTTAATCCCCAAAAGGTTAAAAATTTTTCTAGAGGAATGGAATTAACACTTGAAACTCCGCTTTTAAAATGCGTTGTTTTTGATCGCGATTATAGAAATAGTAGTGAGATTGATCATATTGGAAAAGAGCTACAAAGTACCTGTGAATTTGTTATAATACACCGAAGAAAAGAGATTGAAAACTTTTTGTTGCAGCCAGTGGTATTAAATCGAGCTATTTCTGCCGCAATTAAAAAAAGGCAGGAGACGGATGGAGTGAAATTAAGTAGTCATCGTTCGGCAGAAGAAATACTCAATGAAATAACAGAAGGTTTCCAACCAGAAATTCTCGCTCAATACTTAAAACATCGTCGACAATATGTTAAGCAGGCAACTCCTCGAGAAGATGAATCAACTAGCGACAGTCAATCAATAAGAGAATTTGATAAAGAGTGGAAAGTTTTGGAGGAAAGGCTTAAGATTGTTCCCGGAAAAGACACTTTGTCGGCTTTAAATAAATACCTTCAAGAAAAATATAAAATTTCGTTAACGAGTCATATGATAATTGAATCTTTTGTCAAAACTGATATTGATTCTGAGCTTTTACGGTTGATTGTTGGTTTGAAAAAATTTAGTGAAACACCACCACCCATGGAAAAATAATATGATAATCCCATCTATAAAATCCGCGCTATTAAGAGCAAGAATTCCCATTTTCACGGTGGCGGCGACATATTTTGTTTTTGTCTTAACCCGGAAGGACGAGCTATTAAAAGGGCTGGCTGATTTTGGCGGCAATTCGTCTTTTTTTTGATCGCGTCTTTGTGGGAATTTTTGAGTCCGTGGAACCGAAATAATTTATTGTAATAATTTATGAAATTTGCAATTATCAGCGATATTCATTTAGGCGATTATCGGCCGTATAAAGGAATATATCGCAAAGCCAATCTCCACGCAGAAAAGCTGTTAAAGAATTTTGTTCAGAAAATGAATAAATCTTTTAAACCCGACTTTGTAGTTCAGGGAGGCGATATGATCGAGGAGGTCAATCTAGCGGCGGACAAGAAAAACTATAAAAAGGGACTTGCGATATTATCGAAATTGAATTGCCCCGTATATCACCTTGTCGGCAATCACGAATTGGAATATTTGAACATTAAATATTTGAAAGAAATCCTTAAATACAAGAAATTGTATTTTAATGTCGACTGCAAGAATTTCCGTTTCATCTTTTTATTTACAAAGCGTTTTTATCCCGCAAGAGAAACAAAACTGGATTCTTCGCAACTGAAGTGGCTGAAGAAAAAAGTAAATACAGATAAAAAAATAATTATTTTTTCGCATCACTCGCTCGTTCCGGTAGATACTCGCAGAAATTTTTGGTTCAGCAAAAGACCGGATTTGACCTTTATTAAAAATTACGGCGAATTTTTAAAAATTATTGCCGGTAAAAATGTTAAGCTGGTTTTTAACGGACATCTTCATTGGAATAAAAAGGCGGTAGTAAATGGCGTTCACTACATAACCATTCAGTCATTGGTTGAAAATACTTCAGGAAAAATTAAAGGTCCTCCCGCAAACGCCTTTACGCTTGTGAATTTAAACGATAATTTTGTTTCAATAAAAACCACAGGAAGAGACGGTAAGGATTATAAGATTAAAATATAATTCGCAAGAATTTGCCGCAATAGCAGGCTTCTTTAATTTGAGCAAAATACGGAAAACTGGTATAATGTAAATATATTAAGCGATTTCGTTCATCGTCTTATATTTCGGTTAGAATTTTTTCGAAAGCACACCGTCGGGATAATTTTTAATTGTGTAGACCTATTTAGCCGAGATAACAGAGCGATCCGATTGGCCGGGTATCTCTGTTGTCATAGTTAGGCCGTGATAGGTCGGCTATTATTTATGAAAGCAATAGCTCACGCTTGGTTAGCGCTTATGGCTATGCAAAGGCTTAGGTGTTCTAAAGATTCCAGTTTTTTTAGCGGAAATTTTCAAAACTTTTTCTTGGGCGACAAATTTGATCCGTACTTTCAAATCCAAGCGGAAAAATTTGTCATTTTTTTTGATAAACACAAAGACGCATTTGTACAAGGAGCCTGGTTTCCTGACAATGTTATTTCCGATAATTTGACCGGTGGACACACTTTCAAGCTCAGAAAACCGGTTAATGAAACGGAGATTAAAAATTCCCGGGAAATAACTAATTTTACGCCGAAGCATCTATGTTCTTTAAAAGCACTGGGAATCCAAGAAAGCCGTTTAAAGGAAAAATTATATATGGAAGATGGTTATAATTTGCCTGACAGATGCGAAGCGTTAAGCCATTCTATCCGAGATATGATTTTGATTCAAGACAAAGAGCAAAAAGGTTCCGATATTCTGTCTAATGATGACCAAATAACTCTTTATTTTCTGATGTTAAGCCATTATTTGGCCGACGCTCATGTTCCACCGCATTGCGATGCCAGGGATTTTTACGGACCGTCAACAATTCATCCTGATATGGAAAAATACTGGGATAAAGAAATAGAGAAATATTACGAATTTGATAAAGAAAGAGGCGTTTTTGATTATGATATTGATGGCGCCCCCGAACTTAAAAACGGAATAATAAACGACGAGTTTAAAAATTCAATTCTTTATAAAGTGATTGAGGAGCTTAATAATAGAAAATGGATTATTAGTCAGCAAAAAGGTGAAGCTTTTAATAAAGAGATTCTTGGCGAAGGAAATAAAAAAATATATGATTACGTGAAAGCAATATGCTATGCTTCCTATTTGATTTCTACGGATTTTATTCCAGAGGATGTTCCACCGGAAGAATATAAAAAATTAAAAATATTGGAAAACCCCGAATATAAGGAAAAATTGGACAGGCTAAGCGTTTGTGTATTGGCAGACGCCATTGATTCAATTGCCATGGTTTGGCTTTTGACTTGGGATAAGTATAAAGCGTTAGAGAAAGAAATAGAGGAAAAGAACATTTTAATTAAAAAAGAAGGGAAAATAAAATAATTTTAGTACACAAAATATAAATAACAGCAAAAGATAAAACTCGTATCCTTGCCAAAATACCGCGCAAATAACTCCGCCGCCGCGAAGAGACGAAGACGATGAAGACGACGATTAATAATCAGGGTTAAATATATTAAAAAATTATGGCAGACAGCATAACAAAACTAAGAAGCGCCACTCTTGTTTTTTTAATAAAAAAAACGCAAGGGAAAATAACGGATATTTGTCTTGCGATGAAAAAACGCGGTTTTGGAAAAGGGCGGTGGAATGGCGTTGGCGGAAAAGTCGGCGATAAACAAAAAGAAACTGTTGCTGAAGCCGCCGCGAGAGAAACAAAAGAAGAGATCGGCGTCGATATCATTGGTTTTTACAAAGTCGCGGAACTGGCTTTTTATTTTGTTCATAATCCGGCATGGGATCAGGAGGTTCATGTTTTTTTTGCGGAGCGCTGGTTTGGCGATCCGGGCGAAAGCGACGAAATGGATCCCGCTTGGTTTTCAGTGCCGGAAATACCGTACCAAAAGATGTGGCCGGATGATGAGTTTTGGCTGCCGAAAGTTTTAGCCGGTAATTTATTGAAAGCGATTTTTAAATTCGGGGAAAACGACGTGATCCTGGAAAAAGAGATAAATGCAGTCGATAGTTTATAAAATTTTTTAAAAGTGTGTTTAGGCCGGCGGTTTAAAATTAAAAAAACTGCTTGAATGCAGTTTGGAATATAAAATGATTGGAGCGGGATAATCTTAAAAGGAGTTTAGTCCTTGTCTTGGCTGGTCGAAATATATTCTCGCACCAAGCCCGAAAAGAATTATCCCACTATTATACGGCAGCGTTGCGTTACTCATTCTAAAGTATCGGAGGGGATTCACGATCTCGAATGAGGCGCTAAACCTGCCGCTTGCCGGATAGGTACAAATAATATCGCGCCTTTCCAGCCTTTATAGATTATTACAATTTTTATAATTTGTCAAGGGCGAGCGGTTTTTAGTTAAAGACTTGATTTTTGCTCTATTATCTGGTAGTATACATAGAAGTTAATTTTAATTATTTTTTACCATGAATAGTAAAAGAACAATGAACGAGGGAGAGAATAATATGACAGCCGGTTTTGATAATAAGGAACGCGATGTATTTGAAGAAAACGAAGCGCGTCCCGAAGAAGATATGTTGAGCCTCGAAGATCTATATGAACAGCGCAATAAAGAAGCGGGTAAAATTTTTGATAAAGCCAAAGTCGAGATCGAAGAAAGTGAAAAAGGGGTTAAAATTGCATCAAAAGGACTGAGCGGGATCGCAAAGATCTCTTATGAAGATAGGCGAGGCTTGGTATTGGGTCAGCAAGAGATCGAGGATAAAATAAATAAATTAGAATATGACGCACTGGAAATTCCGGAAAACAAGGAAGGCAAAGCGCCGAGCGTCGTCGAGTTTCGAAAAGAAATTCCCGAAAGCATCAGAAAGCTAAAAGGAGAAACAAAAAAAATAATCGACGAGCTTAGATCCAAGAGAGAAGATTTTGTGAAAAAATTTATCGAAGAAAGCACCGATGATATCAAAGATCATTTTAAGGATAGTTTTCGTGAAACAGTGAACGGGAAAAACGCCGAGAAGATAATTGTTTATAAAACGAAAAAAGAAATTGAACAGGCGGCTAAAAGGTTTATTGAAACGGGAGATGAAGCGGATTTTGGATTTAAAGCGGCTTTGGAAGTTTCTTCTTACAAAATAGACGAAGTGGATAAAAAATTTGTTACCGGTTATACGATTGATATAGGAGGATATGAAAAAAAGATCAGGAAAAATGATAATCCAAGCGGTGCAAGGCTTGTGCCGGGGAGTAAAATAGAGGAAATGGGAGATATCACAAGACACGACAGAAAGGGAGTTAAAAAGGAAAAAGTGGTTTAATAGTATTTTGGAGAGGTGGCTGAGCGGTTGAAAGCACCGGTCTTGAAAACCGGAGTCCTTTTACGAGGACCGTGAGTTCGAATCTCACCCTCTCCGCCATATAATTTTATTTATCTTTATGCCTAAAAAAACTAAAAATTTAAAAGAAAAAAAATCCGTTAGCAATAAGAACGAAATAATAATAGCTCAGGAAGAACCGGTTGCTTTTGAAAATATGCCAATCATTTTTTCTTGGACAACGATGGATTTTATAAAAAAACCGCTTACGGAATTTTATTTTACCGCGGCGGCGGTCGGAGCGATGGCGATGATCGGGTGGGGATTGTACAACAGAAGCTTTGTTATGGTCGTAACATTCATAATGATGGTGATCGTGATCATTCTGGTTTTAAACGAAGAACCCAAAAAAATAGAGGTAGTAGTTTCGGAAAAAGGAATTGATGTCAATAATGAGCATTATAATTTTAGCGAATTCAAGTCTTTTAAAATATCGCACACCGATGAATTGCCGACGTTGATCTTAAAACCGAGGAAATCATTCTCGCTGTTTAAGAATATTTATATAAAAGACGAGCCTGTCAATGATCTTGAAAGTTTTCTGGGGATATATTTGGAGAAGGAAGAAGATGCGCAGGAAGGATAGTTTTTTACGCTCCCGTAGTTCAATGGATAGAATGCGAGCTTGCGGAGCTTGTGATCTAGGTTCGATTCCTAGCGGGAGCACAAGAATAATTTTCGTTTAGCCGGAAGTAGTTTGCAGTATATTTTTTAAAAGCAGAAATTTTAATTTTCTGTTTTTTTTGTTTTTATTTGCTCCATTATTTAAAATCTGTTAAAATTTCAGTATGAATTTTAATTTAGAGACAACTCTTTCCGATACTAATACCATTACTCCTTATTATCTTAAAAAATTCCAGAAACTTGGGATCAATACCATCGAAGATTTGATATTGTATTTTCCCCGGCGCTATAATGATTTTACCAATTTGATGCCGATTGCCAATGTATCAGCCGGCCAAGTGGCGACCATACAGGGAAAAATTTTGAAGATCAAAAGTATTTCGATCTTCCGCCGGCATATCAATATTACGGAAGCGATCGTCGAAGATGATTCAGGCAGTATCAAGGCAATTTGGTTCAACCAGCCATATTTGGCCAAACTTTTGGAAGAGGGCACGAGTGTCAGTTTGAGCGGCAAGATCGAGCACTACAAAAAAGGCGTTCAAATTTCTAATCCAATGTATGAGAAAATGGAGGTTTTGGGCGATCTGACGCATACGGGGCGCTTCGTGCCGGTTTATTCCGAAACCGCCGGCTTGACCTCGCGCTATATCAGAAATTTAATAAAAAAATTCTTGCCGCTCGGCAAGATGATCCCCGATATATTGCCTCCGTCCATTATTAAACAATATAAATTTCCTTCTTATTTTGAAGCGGTAGGCGAAATTCATTTTCCGGAAAGCAAACAAAGTCTGGAACGCGCCAGGCATCGCTTGGCATTTGAGGAGCTTTTTATTCTTCAACTCGCGTCTATCCGGCAAAAAAAGATTTGGCAAAAACAAAAAGCCAATCCGATCATTTTTGACAAAGAACTGATCCAAAAGTTCGTTAAAAGCCTGCCATTCAAATTGACGAACGGACAGCGGTTGGCGGCCTGGGAAATTTTGCAGGATCTGGAAAAAAGTTATCCGATGAATCGCTTGCTGCTGGGAGATGTGGGAAGCGGGAAAACCGCGGTGGCTTTTATCGCCGCTCTTGAAACTGCCGCCAAAGGGTTTCAGGCGGCGTTTATGGCTCCGACAGAAATTTTGGCTTCGCAGCATTTTACCAGCGCGATAAAAACTTTTAAAGCTAAAAATTTAACTATCGGATTGTTTACGGGTTCGATGGCCAAACTTTATAGCGCGAATGTGGGAGCTCCGCAAGAGATCACAAAAAGCGCGATGTTGGGAAAGATCGCCAATGGGCAGGTGGAAGTTTTGATCGGAACGCACTCGCTTATTCAGAAAGAAGTGAAATTTAAAAATCTCGGTTTGGTTATAATCGATGAACAGCATCGGTTTGGAGTGCGCCAGCGCGGGCAGTTTTTGTTCAATGTTAAAAAACATTCGAAAGAGGAGGCGGATGGTTTTATAAAATTTGATAAAACACCGGCGCTGGCGCCTCATATTATGTCGATGAGCGCGACGCCGATCCCGAGAACCTTGGCCCTGGCTTTTTATGGCACGATGGATATTTCACGCATCGATGAAATGCCGCTCGGCCGCAAAAAAATAATCACCAAAATCGTTTCGCCGGAGAATAGAGCGAAAGCTTATGATTTTATCAGGCGTCAGATCCAAAAAGGGCATCAAGCATTTATTGTTTGCCCTCGTGTTGAGGGGTCGGAGACGAACCCGCTTCGATCGCAAAGCGAGGCGAGCGAGACTCGCGCTGCCACCAAGGAATTCAAGCGATTGGCGGAAAAAGAATTTAAAGGCTTAACCCTGGGATTGCTTCACGGAAGGCTTAAAGGCGAGATAAAAGAAAAAGCGATAAGGGATTTTGCCGAGGGTAAGATAAAAATTCTCGTGTCAACTTCGGTGGTGGAGGTAGGCGTTGATGTGCCGAATGCCACAGTGATGATGATCGAAGGCGCCGAACATTTTGGTTTGGCTGAGCTTCATCAATTCAGGGGAAGGGTAGGAAGAGGAATCGCGGAAAGTTATTGTTTCCTTTTTACCGATTCTGCCAGCGAGGAAACCCTTGAACGGTTAAGTGTGATGGAAAAAAGCTCTGATGGTTTTAAGCTTGCGATTGAGGATCTGCGCCACCGCGGTCCGGGAGAATTTTTGGGCATCGGCCAAATTCAATCCGGTTTTCCCATGCTGAAAGTGGCCAGTTTATTTGATGAAAAAATGCTTAAAAATGCGCATGCAGAGGCAGAGAAAATTTTAAACAGCGATTTTGAATTGAAAAATTATTCTTTGATCAGTCAAAAGCTGGAAGAATACAAAGGCAGGGCGGTGGAAAAATGAGTTATCCACACACAATAAATTGTAAGGTTTTTTAAAAAATGGTATAATAAACAGTAAGAAAAAATATAGATAATTTTATAATAAATTAATTTTTGAGACTAAAGGTCGATTAAAATAAACTACCAATAATTGTTTTTTTATGAAATCCATTGGGGACAAATAAACAATTGTTTCAAAAGAGTTTTATAAAAAAAATAAATATGAAAAATTTTAGCGGTTTGAGTAAAAAATTTTTGGTTTTAACGATAGTTCTTTTTGCGCTTATTGTCGCATTGGGCGCAGTGCTTAAGCTTGGCAATAAATCAGGTTCTGTCCCCGCGCCATATTTAAAAGAAGATATTGCTGAAATAGATAAAAATGTTGCCGAACTGAATAGTTTTGACGCTGATCTGTCTTTATTCGCCGAAGATGATGTTGTTTCGCAAGAATTGGATGCGACCTTGACTGAAGTGGGGGAAATTAGCGAGGCAACCGTAGGATTAAGGAATGATGAAAAAAATTTAAGCAGTTTTGACAGTGATTTGGGAATTTTATCCAACGATGAAGCTGTTAATAAAGAAATTGATCAGTTTTTGCAAGAGGTCTCTATTTAATTCAATTCAATTCAATTCAATTTAATTTAAATAGATAATTATTAAACCGTATTATATGAAAAAAATAAATTTAATAACAGGTTTGGTTTTAGGGGCGTTTGTTTTTTCGCTTTTTGCGCCGATGGTTTTTGCCACGCCGCCGGCAATCAAGGAAGGCGATGATATTCAGGACTCTTTGGTCCAATTGCGCAAAGATAAAGAAGATTTTAAAAATAATAAACTGCAAGAGGAAAGCGATAAAGTTTTGATTGCGAAAGAAAAAAATGTTTCAAACCGCAAAGTTATCGAGGCGCGGCAGGAAAAAGCGAGGAAAACCAAAGAGGAAAAAAGAAAAATAGTTTTAACGAGATCGATTGATATTCGGGTCAAGCAGCTGGAGAATATAAAAGAACGCGTCGCGAAAATGCCAAACATAAAAGAAGACCTAAAGACGAGTTTAAATAATGAAATTGACGGAACGATTGCCGAATTAAATACGGAAAAAATGATATTGGAAGCTATCACGGCGCCGGAAGATCTGAAAGCTTTTGCTCAAGAACTTAAAGATCTGTTTAAAACCAAAAGAGATATTATTAAACAGATAGTTGATGCGATCTTGGCATCAAAGGCGGATAAAACCATTAAGGATGCCGAAGGACGATTGGCGGAAATAACCGCTAAAATTGCCGAGTTGAAAGCAGCTGGACAAAATACTTCTGCCCCGGAGACTTTATTGGCCGCCGCGCAAGCAAAAATAAGCATTGCCAAAACAAAAACCGAAAAGGAAGAACTGAAAAGCGTAATTAGCGATTTGAAAGAAGCTTATAAGAACATGAAGAGTGTCGTAGAAAAAACTGATGCTTCGACAGAATAGCTCAGTACAAGTAGCGCTGAATGATCTTCCTCGATTGTTCACGTGTTAGATAAGTTTTTAAAACCAGTCTCAAGAAATTGAGGCTGGTTTTAATTTGATTAAGCATTTGCTTTTTTAAAAAAGTATGTTATACTACTCTATGTAGTATATAAACGAAGATATTTATGGCGATAAACAGCATTAAAATATTAAGCGATTCGGAATCGGAAATAATGGAGATAGTCTGGTGCAATGGACAGACTTGCGTCAGGGATGTTTTGAAAGAATTGAAAAAGAAAAAGAAGATCGCTTACACTACGGTCATGACCGTGATGTCGCGCCTGTACGAAAAAGGCGTTCTGGTCCGAAAGATGAATAAAAGCGGGGCTTTTGTCTATGAACCGGTAAACGATAAAAAAACTTTTATTGAGAAAAAATCGGAGAAAATAATCAAAGGTTTTCTAAAAGAATACGGCGATGTGGCGGTGGCGCAATTTTTGGATGTTATAGAAACATCAAGCGCGCCGAAATCAGAGGAGTGGAAGAATAAACTAAAAAAATTAATAAAGTAAGCATGGCTTCGCTTTTGTTTTACCTGTCGAGCCGATGTTTTTCATCAGTTCTTAATATTTGGCTGATACGCTGTCAAAATATCCAAAGTACAGTAATATTATGAGCAATATTTTTGCCTTAAAAACAAATCGCGCGTTTTATCAAACCATTCTTATGGTTATTATTGCAGTTATAGCAATGTTTTTTTTGTCTTTTAAAACCTACCAATTATCCGGCTTGTATATAAATGTATTAATGCACAAAATAATTAACGCTTGCGGTTGCGCGGATATGGCGCAATTTTTATCGATGCATCCGGTTATTTTTGGGACAGTTATTTTTTTTGGGATCGGGATCGGAATTTTTATTTTATATTCTTTGTATAAATTAGTAAAATTGATTTCGCAGACAAAAAAATATATCGCGTATTATTTATCGTTTGCCGGCGCGGAACACTCGGTAAAATTAAAGGCGGCGATAAAAGCGCTGGATTTGGATGGAGCGAGGATTATTGAAATAAACAATCCTGAATCAGCGGTATTTTGCTTTGGTTTTTGGCATCCAAAAATTTGCATTTCGCGAGCTTTAATTAGCATGCTTGATAAGGATGAACTCGAAGCTGTGCTGATCCATGAAGCGCAGCATATGATTTCTTACGAGCCTTTTAAAGTATTTATTATCAAATATTTTCATCACATATTTTTTTTCCTTCCCGGTTTTAAAATTTCCGCGAAAAAATATTTCACTTTTTCGGAGCTGGCGGCGGACGAAAAGGCGAGCGGGAATTCGGCAGAGCGGTCTTGCTTGGCCAGCGCTATACTTAAAATTTCCGAACAGGAAGAAAATTTAAGATATATGACCGGTTCGTCTTTGTCCTTTTTCACTCCGGCGATCGAGGAAAGAGCCAGCCGATTAAGCGATGAAACTTATATCCCAAAACTTAAATTTCTGGATAAAAGCTTGATCATTGGTTCTTTGGGATTGGCGGCGGCCTCGCTTATGTTTATTTTTGTTTTTTCCAGCAGCACTAAAGCATTTGAAATGCATAAAATCGCGAGCTGTGTTGCGCCTGCCGGCTCGGAAGGCGATTTGGCTTGCAGTTTGATCAGCCAGCAAAAAAACGGCAACACGAGCAGCGATATTTTTAATAATCTGGACAATGCCGATTTTCACGAAAATTCTACGTGCAGAGCGGATTAATCGCCTGGGGATAACTAACCCTTTACAAAGAGTTGAATACCTACTATAATCTATAGTAGGTATTTTAGTAATCAGAAATTTAATTTAAAATAGTTATAAATATGATTAAAATCATTGTGCCAATAAAAGGAATGCATTGCCGGAGTTGTGAATTATTGATAGAAGAAAACTTGAAAGATATTCCCGGCGTAAAAAAGATAGAGGCTAATTATAAAACGGGAAAAGCCGAAGTATATTTCAATAAAAAAGAGGGAGCGGGAGCAAAAGAATTCGTCGACCGGATCAGCGAAGATATCCGGCAGACCGTCAAAGATACGGGCTATGAGATTGGGTATAAAAATAAGCTGGAGTGGCTGTCCCGGGATAAAAATGATTATATTTATTTATCATACGGATTTTTGATATTATTTGTTTTATATTTTGCCGCTAAATCATTCGGTTTGTTCAGTCTCGATGTTAACACGGAAAACGCTAGCCTTCTGGTAGTGCTGATGGTGGGCTTGGTCGCCGGCATTTCCACCTGCATGGCTTTGGTTGGCGGATTGGTTTTAAGCATTTCGGCGCGCCATGCCGAAGCGCATCCGGAAATTTCCGCCAAACAAAAATTTACGCCGCATTTATATTTTAATCTGGGGCGAATTCTGGGTTTCGGTTTTTTGGGCGGAGTGCTTGCTTTACTCGGCTCGGTAGTCCAGCCGTCAGCCGGCACTTTGGGATTAATGACGATAATTATCGGCGGGGTGATGATATTCTTGGGCTTAAAATTGATAGAAATTTTTCCGGCTTTGAAAGAAAGATCGATCTCGCTCCCCAAGGGAATTTCAAAGTTTTTGGGAATCAATAAAGAGCAAAAAGAATATAGCCACAAGGGATCATTTATCACCGGCGCTTTGACTTTTTTTCTGCCTTGCGGTTTTACGCAAGTGATGCAGCTTTACGCGGTTTCAAGCGGGAGTTTTGTCGACGGCGCTCTGATCATGTCGCTGTTCGCTTTGGGGACTGCTCCGGGGTTGTTGGGAATCGGCGGCTTGGCCTCGATTTTTAAAGGTAAGAATGCGAGAATATTTTTTGCCGCTACCGGCCTCGCGGTTATCATATTGGGCTGGGTGAATATTACGAATGGCAGCCAGTTGGTATTTCAGGGAAAGGCGCCAGGTGCTGATGCGGGAGTTGTTGTTTCGTCCGATGTTCAGGAAGTAAGAATGACTCAAAGCAGTTCAGGATATTCGCCGAATATTTTTACGGTGGAAAAAGGAAAAAAAGTTAAATGGATAATTACTTCCACGAATCAATTTTCTTGCGCCAGTTCTTTGGTGATGCCCAAATACGGAATAAGCAAGGGTCTTGTAAAAGGCGAAAATATCATTGAATTCGTGCCGACGGAAACCGGCGAAATTTCTTTTTCCTGTTCAATGGGAATGTATAGGGGAAAATTTATTGTGGTCGAGGCAGGTACGAATATTGCCGTTCAAAGCGCGGCGGGAACGATTGATACGAGCAATTCTGGCGGCGGTGGCGGAGGCTGTGGAGGCGGCGCTAGAAAACCTATTGATTCGACAACTACTTCTGCGGTGAATAATAACAATGAACAGCTGATAAAAGCGGAATATACTCTAACTAAAGATATTTCGCCGAACAGGTTCGAAGTTAAAAGGGGAGCGCCGGTTCGGTTTGAGATCGACGTGAAAGAGAGCGGCCGGGGTTGTATGAGTTCTTTAATGGTGTCGGGGTTGTATAATAGCGCTCAATATCTCCAAGGCGGCACGAAAATGGTTTTGAGTTTTACGCCGCAAACTGCGGGAGATTATAATATTACCTGTGCCATGGGCGTGCCCAGAGGAGTAATTAAAGTAATCAATTAAATAATAAAAAAATATGAAAACAAAATTTAAAATCAATGATATAACTTGCGATGCTTGCATTAAGCTAAGCAGTTTGGCGTTGAAAAAAATACCGGGCGTAAAAAATGTAGAAGTGGAAAGCAACGGAGCGGCTGTGGTTGAAGCGGATAAAGAGATCAGTCGAGAAGAAATAGCCAGCGCTTTGGCAAAAGCGGATAAAACAGCATCGTTTTAAACAATAATACAAATCTATGGAAAAAACTATAAAAGTACAGATCGAAGGAATGCATTGCGGAAGTTGCGAAAAGATCATTGAAATGGAGTTATTGGATCTTCGTGGAGTAATATCCGCCAAGATCGATTCTACCGCGAAAATCGGAGAGGTGGCAGTGGAAGAAGGAAAAGTAAGCGAGGAAATGATCGTTAATGCGATCGTTCGCGCCGGATATAAAGCAACAGTGGTTCGCGATCCGGCCGCTGACAGCGGAAAAGTTATTGATGGCGAAAAAGGAAGCATTGTTATCGAGAAAAAAACTGTTGGCAAAGATTCTCCGATAAAGATCAAACTGGAGTCTTCTGTTGTTGCCGATGGGGAGTTTTCGCAAGCTGACGGCAATCCGAAGTTTAAAGGCAGAATAAATCATCTTAAAAGAGGGGAATTTGAAATACCGGAAGGGCGGAAGGATGTCGAGAAAACAATTCAGGACATATTCAATGCTTCAAAGATTAATCAGATATTGGGAGCTTTTTCCGGCGACGCTTCCGATAATGCCGGCGCGCCTTCTTCTGTGTTTAAGGCCAAGGGAAATATTAAAGAAAATGTCGCGATTGCCGGGAAAACTGGAGATGAGCAGACCAGCCTTGTCGTTGGCGGCATGCATTGCGCGAGCTGCGCCAATATCATTGAAAGAAGTTTGCAAAAAGTGCCGGGAGTGAAAGAAGCGAATGTGAACTTTGCCGCTGAAAAAGCCAGAGTTATTTTTGACAGTTCCAAAACGAATGCCAGCGCCCTGATAGCGGCGGTCAATGCGGCCGGATATAAAGCGTCTCTTTCTGACAACTCCAATCCTGAAGAAGAGAGAAAAAGAAAAGAGCAGGAAAATCTTGATTATAGGAATAGATTTTTTTCCGCTTTGATCTTGAGTTTGCCGATGCTGTATTTTATGCTATTTGACTTTTTTAGTTTTTTGCCCGGGCGGGAAGTGTTGATGCCTTACATCGGCATTGTCTCGCTTTTTCTGACCATACCGGTTCAGTTCGTGATCGGCGCCGGATTTTACCGCGGTATGTGGAGCAGCCTTAGGATGAAAACTTTCAATATGGACAGTTTGATCGCTATCGGCACGAGCACGGCTTTCTTTTATAGTTTGTGGCAATTCTGGAATTACGCGAGCGCTAATAATTCGTGGATCGGGATAAACGGCGAAAAAATCCCTGAATTATATTTTGAAACAGCCGCATTCCTTATTACGTTTGTGATCTTGGGAAAATGGCTGGAGACAAAAGCCAAAGGCAGGACTTCCGAAGCGATAAGAAAATTGATGGGTTTGCAGTCCAAGACGGCGCGGGTAATGCGCGGCGCACAAGCGGTTGATATACCGATCGAGCAAGTGGTCAAGGGCGATATCGTGGTGGTTCGCCCGGGCGAAAAAATTCCGGTGGACGGGGTTCTGACCAAAGGAAGCTCGTCAATAGACGAATCGATGATCACCGGCGAGAGCATTCCGGTGGAAAAAAATATCGGCGATAAAATAATCGGCGCGACGATAAACAAGCACGGCAGTTTTGAATTTGAAGCCACTAAGGTCGGCAATGAAACCGCCTTGGCGCAGATCATTCGCTTGATCGAAGACGCGCAAGGGTCAAAAGCGCCGATCCAAGCCATGGCGGACAAAATATCCGCTTGGTTCGTGCCGACGGTTTTGGTGCTCGCGGCGTTGACTTTTATCGGTTGGTTTTTCTTTTTGAGCGCCAGTTTGTCTTTCAGCTTGATGGCTTTTACTTCGGTAATTGTTATTGCTTGTCCGTGCGCTTTGGGATTGGCTACACCGACAGCGATCATGGTGGGAGTGGGCAAAGGCGCGGAGCACGGGGTTTTGATCAAGGGCGGCGAACCTTTGGAAGCGGCCAATAAAATTCAGGCTATTGTGTTCGATAAAACCGGAACATTGACCAACGGAAAACCGGAAGTGACGGATATTGTGAGCCTTGGCGCGATGGACGAGGACGAAATTATTTCTATTGCCGGGGGATTGGAAAAATTGTCCGAACATCCTTTGGCTGAAGCGATCATAAAATACGCCGAGGAAGAAGCGATTGACTTGCCGGAAGTCGCAAATTTCAAAGCTATTCCCGGGCACGGAGTCGAAGGAGTTGCTGGCGGAAAGAAATATTTTTTGGGCAATCGGAGATCGATCACTGAAAATTTGGGATTAGGCCTGGAAAGAGCCGAGAGAAAAGTGCAAAGGCTTGAAGAAGCGGGAAAAACAGTTATGCTTCTTGCGGATGAAAAACAAATTTTGGGCCTGGTGGCGGTGGCGGATACTTTGAAATCAAGCTCTCTTGAAGCGGTGCAAAGATTGCAAAAAAGAGGCATTGAGGTTTATATGATCACCGGCGATAATCGGCGGACTGCGGAGGCGATCGCCAGGCAAGTCGGCATTACCAATGTTTTAGCGGAAGTTTTGCCCGAGGACAAAGCCAATGAAGTGAAAAAACTACAGGAAAAAAGTTTGAAAGTGGCGATGGTGGGTGATGGCATCAATGACGCGCCGGCTTTGGCGCAGGCGGATTTGGGGATTGCCATGGGCGGCGGCACGGATGTGGCGATGGAAACCGGCGGAATCGTGATCATCAGGAATGATCTGCGTGATGTGCTGACGGCTTTTGACCTAAGCCGCGAAACAATGGCGAAGATCAAACAAAATATGTTTTTCGCGCTTTTCTATAACGTGATCGGCATACCGATCGCGGCCAGGGTTTTTGTTGATCTCGGATTGGTGTTGAGGCCGGAATTGGCGGGTCTGGCAATGGCTTTCAGTTCTATTTCCGTGGTGTCCAATTCGTTGTTGCTCAAATACTTCAAACCCAATCAGAAAAATTACATATCAATACTCGCGCCGTATATTTTGATCATCATATTCACTCTGATGTTCATTGAATTTGGCAGGATCAGTTCAAATATGTCCAGTCAATAAAATTGTAATAAAGAGCGATAAAAATTTGTAATATTATTTAAGCTAAGGCGTCTTTACATATTAAACGGCTTATAATATTATTAATTAAAATATGTCTAAAAAAAGTTTCAGCGAGGGCTTTAAAACAACATATGCAATGTCACTGGTCGGTCAACTGGGATTCTATATAGCAATTCCATTTATTATTGTGATTGCAGGGCATAATTATTTGGATAAGCTTTTTCTTGACGAGTATTTAATTCCAAATTACCGAACTATTCATTTAATTCTGGATTTTATGCTGGCTTTCGCGGTAGGTGCCTTTTCTTTCTGGCAAATCTATAAAATAATTTTGCCGTTTATGGATAAAAAATGAAATTTGGATAAATAAAATAACCCCTTTAAATAAAGGGGTTATTTTTTGTTTTGTAGCCCTAAGGGGAATCGGACCCCTGTTACCAGGATGAAAACCTGGTGTCCTAACCACTAGACGATAGGGCCATGTAATTTTTATTATTTAAGCTTTTAAGAATATAAACATTACTTCTTAATTTATAAATCAAACTAGTCACCTCTTCGGCGACCCGCCGATGAGGCGGGACGATAGGGCCATGGGTTGAAGAAATGTCAAATGACCCGCTTCGACTCGAATCGAGGCGAGCAAATTTTTAATGACAAATCAATGTTTAAATCCAAATGACAAAACCAAAAGAATTAAATCTAATAAAATTGGATTATTCCGCTAGAAACCGAGTAGTTTATGCGTTGGATTGTAAAAACAAACAATACAATTAATATACTAGAAATTCCCTTGTTCGTCAAGGGAAAAAGGAGTATAATGGAAGAAATCATTTTAGCATTTTAACATATTAACATTTAAACAAAAAACAATTAAAATGTTCGTTAGTATGCTAGAATGTTTAAATGTTAAAATGATTTTATGATTATTCTTGGCATTGAATCTACTTGCGATGAAACTGGCGTGGCGGTTCTAAAGATCATTGAAAAGAAAGACGGGCAAACGAATATCAAAGTTTTGGCCAATGTTATTTCCTCGCAGATCGCCAAACATAAAAAATTCGGCGGAGTAGTGCCTCAGCTGGCGGCTAAATTGCACCAGAAAAACATTATTTTAGTTTTGGAAAAAGCTCTGAAGCTCGCAAAAATTACGGCATCAAAAGATTTAGATAAAATTGATCTGATCTCGGTGGCGAAAGGTCCGGGATTGATTCCGGCGCTTTTGGTGGGAGTGAGCGCGGCAAAAACTTTGGCTTGGGGCTTGAAAAAACCGCTTGTCGGGGTTAATCATATGGAAGGGCATATCGTTTCAAGCTTGCTTGAAACGAACGAAAAACGAAAAACGAAAAACGAAAAATTGTTTGAATTACCTGCATTGGCGCTTTTGGTCAGCGGAGGGCACACGCAATTGGTATTAATTAAAGATTGGTTAAAGTATGAAATATTGGGTGAAACTCGCGACGATGCGGCAGGGGAAGCTTTTGATAAGGTGGCAAAAATGCTGGGTTTGGGTTATCCCGGAGGCGCGAAAATAGAAGAATTGGCGGAAAAAGGAAATTTTAAGGCTTTTGATTTTCCCCGCCCGATGGCAAAAAGCCGCAATTACGATTTTAGTTTTTCCGGCCTTAAAACCTCGGTTAAGTATACCCTAGAGTCTCTCGATTTAAAATTAAAAGTTTTGCCAAGCATTCGGAATACTTACATTTCCGATATTGCCGCGTCTTTTCAAGCCGCAGTAATAGATGTTTTGGCGGATAAGACTATCAGGGCGGCCGAAGAATACAAAATTAAAACTTTGATCATCGGCGGAGGAGTTTCCATCAATCAAGCGCTGCGCCGAGAGTTAAAAAAATCCTTAAAGGAAAAATTGCCAACAGTGAAATTTTTAGCTCCGGAAAAAGAATATAGCAATGATAACGCAGCGATGATCGCCTTAGCGGGATATTTCAGGTTTAAAGCGGGCGAGGCGGGAAATTGGAAAAGCGTACAAGCGGATGCGAAGCTTAAATTAGGTTAATATTTATTAAATAAATAAATTCTATGGATCCAATACCATCGAATCCTAATAATCAAAACGAAGATAAAAGTGACGTTAATCTTCCTCCTATTTCTTCCATTCCTCCCGATCTTCCTGTTTCTCCCGTGCCCCCTGCGCCTCCTGTGCCGCTTGCTCCCTTCGCTTCTTTTGTTTCTTCCGCTGCTCCTCCGGCGCGACCGATATCGCAAGCTCCGCCGGCTTCGGAAAATACTTTTAAACCCTCAATAAATATGAACGCACAGCATAATGGCCAACAATTCAAACTCGCTTCCGCCGAGGTACAAGGTCCAAAACCTCCGCTGGTAAGCGGTAAAAATTCAAAATTCATATTGATCGCGATAGTTTTGATCCTAATTATTATTGGTGGATATTATTTTTACACAAAAGACAATAATTCCGAACCGATAAATTCTCCGGCCGCGGTTATTCCTACGCCAACTCCGGCAGTTGATAAAAATTTGGATTCTGATAAAGATGGTTTGCCTGACGCGATTGAAAAAGTTCTCGGCACTTATATAACCAAAGCCGATACGGATGGCGATGGATACAACGATCTGCAGGAAATTAAAAGCGGCTACAGCCCTTTGATCGCCGGCGGGACAGGGAAATATGTTCAGGAAGAATGGGATTTGGTTAAAGGAAAGATAAAGATCGAAGACAGGGATTTTTACGAGAAAGAATTTGGAACGCCTGTGGCTTCTCAGAGTCCAAGTCCCAGCCCAGAAGCGTCTTTGTCTCCGAGTCCTGAAGCGTCCTTGTCGCCTAGTCCGACAGCAAGTCCGATCTAAAGATAAAAAATAAAATTTATGCCTGAAATTCCAAAAGCTTACAATCCGCAAGAGGTTGAAGATAAAATTTATAAAATTTGGGAAAAATCCGGCGTGTTTAATCCGGATAATTTGGATTTGCCCAAAAACGCCAAGGTTTTTTCTGTTGCTATGCCGCCGCCGAACGTGACGGGAATTTTGCATTTAGGGCACGCGCTGGAAAATACCCTGATGGATACGATGATCCGGTATCAAAGAATGCAAGGCAAAAAGGCATTATTAATTCCTGGCACTGATCACGCGGCGGTTGCCACGCAAGCCAAAGTGGAAAAAGATCTGGTTAAATCCGGAAAATATAAAAACCCCAGGCAGGAATTAGGCCGGGAAAAATTACTGGAGATCATTCGCGATTATTCCGAAAAATCGAAAGCGATGATTCTGTCGCAAATCCGCAAAATGGGTACAAGCTGCGACTGGGATCGCTTGGCTTATACTTTTGACGAGCCGAGAAGCCGGGCAGTGAATGAAGTTTTTGCCAAAATGTATCGTGATGGTTTGATTTATCGGGGATACAGGGTTGTTAATTGGTCAGTCAAAGGCCAATCGACTTGCTCTGACGATGAATTGGTTCATATTGAACGTCCGGCAAAATTATACACTTTTAAATATTCCAAGGATTTTCCAATTCCGATCGCCACCACTAGGCCAGAAACTAAACTAGGCGATACGGCGGTGGCGGTGCATCCGGAAGGAAAATGGAAAAAATATATCGGTCAAAAATTTACGATAGATATCGGCGCGGCTAAACCTTTGCAAATAAAAATTATTGCCGATAAAAATGTTGATTCGGCTTTTGGTACTGGCGCACTTGGCGTGACTCCGGCGCACAGTATGATCGATTTCGAAATGGCTGAAAAAAATAAATTGCCCGTCATCAAAGTAATCGGCGAAAACGGAAAAATGACCGCGGAAGCGGGTAAAGAATATGCCGGATTGACAGTAGATGAAGCGCGGGAAAAATTCGTTGAGTATTTGAAAAAGGAAGGATTGCTGGAAAAAGAGGAAGATATCGTGCAAAACGTCGGCACATCGGATCGTTTTGGTGATGTGGTGGATGTTTTGCCAATGACGCAATGGTTTGTGGATGTTAACAAAAAAATTCCGGGCTCGCCTAAATTAGGCGAAGCAAGCAAGAAAAAAAGCTTGAAAGACCTGATGCGTGAAGCGGTGACAATTGGACACAATGGCAAAATAAAACAGAAAATAAAAATCACGCCGGATAGATTTCAGAAAATTTATTTGAATTGGATTGATAATTTGCGGGATTGGTGCATTTCACGCCAAATGTGGTGGGGGCATAGAATTCCGGTTTGGTATAAAACAGAAGTTGGGAGTGAGATGGAAGCAATTTATTTCAATGAAAATGTTATTTTTCAGAAGCTTGGTTTTAAAAATGAAAGCGAATTTAATAAATTTTCATGGAAAATTAACGAAGAAAATAAAGATGCGACATGGGGATCATGGAAAAAAGGTGAAATTCAAATAGGTAGACAGTATATTAATTTACTTAAAGAGAAAGGTTTATTTGATGAAGATTGGGTTCAAAAAAACAGAATTAAAAGAAATAATAAAGAAAGCGAGCGGCACGTTGGGGAAAAGCCTATCGAAACTTTTGGGTGGATTCAGGACCCTGATACTCTTGATACTTGGTTTTCTTCCGGGCTTTGGACCTTTTCCATATTAGGGTGGCCAGACAGAACAAAAGATTTTAAAGATTTTCACCCGACGAGCTGGATGCAAATGGGTTCGGAAATAATTTTTTTCTGGATGGCGAGAATGATACTGATGTCTACCTATACCATTGATCAAATTCCATTTAAAGATGTTTATATTCATGGAATTTTAAGAGATAAAGACGGTCGAAAGTTTTCTAAATCTCTGGGAAACGGGATAGATCCCTTGGAAATAATAAAAAAATATGGCACTGATGCTTTGCGATTAAGCTTGATCATCGGTACGACTCCGGGAAACGACGCGCGATTCTACGAAGAAAAAGTGGAGGGCTACCGGAATTTTGCCAACAAGCTTTGGAATATTTCGCGTTTTATCCTGTTTAATATCGATTCGGCGGATCATAATACCGATATAAAAAAAATCGATAAGAAAAAATTAACTCTGGCTGACAAATGGATATTGGCGAGATTAAGCGGACTGGCAGGATCCGTAACAAAAAATCTGGATAAATTCAATTTCAGCGCGGCCGGCGAAGAGATCACGAAATTTATGTGGGACGATTTTGCCGACTGGTATTTGGAAATAGCCAAAATTGAATCCAAGCGGGGAGAGGCGGAAAAAAAGTCAAAAGACGCCATTCTCACGCATTGCTTAAAAACTTTATTAAAGCTTTTGCATCCTTTCACTCCTTTTGTGACGGAAGAAATTTGGAGCAAGTTCAATGAAACTATGTTGATGACGGAAAAATGGCCGAAGTTTTCATTTAAGGCCGGCAAG
Source organism: bacterium (assembly GCA_030693205.1). Taxonomy (NCBI): domain Bacteria; species bacterium. The sequence goes on along the minus strand of JAUYBG010000015.1, from coordinate 8,142 downwards.
AGCGACATCGCCGATTTCAGCTTGATCAGGAATTCCATTGTGGCGATCAGGAACTTGCGTTCTGAAAATAAGATCGAACCGGGGAAAAAGATCAAGGCGATCTTTGCCGGCAAAAAAACAGGGCTGATCAACAGAGAAGCCGGTATCATTAAAAAACTTAGTTATCTGGAAGATCTGGTTATTGAATTAAAAAAGGAAAAGATCGAAAAAGTGATCTCGGCGTTTATTGACGGCGTGGAAATCCATTTGCCGCTGGAAGGATTGATTGATGCGGAAAAAGAGCTTGTGAGAGTTGAAAAAGAAATTAAGGAAAACGAGAAAAAGATCGCTGAAGCTGAGAGAAATTTGGCTAATAAAAATTTTATTGAAAGAGCCCCGAAAGAAATAGTGGCGGATACGAGGGAAAAATTAAAAAACAGCTATGACGCAATAAAGAAGCTGGAAGAAAAAAAGAAAACATTAATGCACCAATCATTAAGATATTAAGATATTGTTTCTCTCTTTATTTTAACTAATATCTTAATATTTCAATATTGTAATATCTATTCTATTTGCCTTAAAAACAAGAAAAAGGTATAATATGCTAAGATTATGATTTATTAATAAGTTAGTCACAGATCAATAAGTAATTTTTTTAAGCAAAATTTATGGTGAAAGAAAAACAATCTTTTTTTGAAAAAATTTCCGGCGGGAAAAAAGCATCTTTGAAGGCTGAAGATGCGGTTAAAGAAGAATCCCCTTTTAAAACCGAAGAAAATCCCAAAGAAGTCCAGGAAGGCCAATTGGCGGTTGATGTTTACGAAACAAGCTCTGCGATCGTCGTGGAATCGATCATCGGCGGAGTTAATCCGGAAAATATCAATATATCGGTATCGAACAACGTGCTTATGATAAAAGGCGTAAGGGAAAAAAGCATAGACTCGGCTGAAAATATCAATTATTTTGTCTCCGAATGCTTTTGGGGGCCATTTTCCCGTTCAATTATTTTGCCGTGCGAAGTGGATGTCGATGATATAAAGGCGGTCATCAAAAAAGGAGTGTTGAAAATAACATTATTGAAATTGATCGGAAGCAAGACAAAAAAAATAATGATCGAAGAGGTATAAATTGTTATAAAACTCACCCCGTTAAATCCTGTTTTGCGGGATTTCACCGTAAGCGAAATTATTTAACAGGGTAAATAAAGTTCCATGTTTGATTTTTTAAAAGCAAAACACAAAAGCTACGCGGGTATAGATATAGGAACTTCCAGCGTTAAGATAGTGCAGCTTGGATTGGAAGAAGAGCGGGTCAAGCTCGAGGCATACGGCTTGCTTGAAACCTATGGAAAAATAGAACTCTTGCAAAGCACGCTTCAGACGAGTTCCATACATCTTTTGGGCGGCCAGGTCGTAGATTTACTAAAAGACCTGATTGAAAAATCGAGAGTCACTACTAAGGACGTAATTTTGTCGGTTCCCGTTTTTTCCACTTTTTCCGCGGTAATGGAATTGCCCGATATGCCTTATTCGGAGGTGGAAGAATCAATTCCTTATGAAGCGCGGCAATATATCCCCGTTCCCGTGAGTGAAGTGATCTTGGGTTGGAATATTATCGGCAGGAAAAACAAGTCTGAGGTTAGCGGAGAGGATCCAATCAGAAAAATTGAAGTTCTTCTTGTGGCTATTCCCAAAGAAGTCGCGAATAAATATGCTGAAATCGCTCAAGCCGCCAATCTGAATTTAAAAGCGATCGAGCTCGAATCATTCGCTTTGTCTCGTTCGCTTATTGGAGATGATCTGACCCCGACCATTATCGTGGATATCGGTTCCAAGGTGACCAATATTCTGGTGGTGGATAACGGCTATGTTATGCTTAACAAGGGATTGGATACCAGCGGAAACGAGATCACCAGAGCTCTGGTTCATGCTCTGAATATCAATTTTAAGCGGGCGGAAATTATGAAAAGAGACAGAGGATTATTAAACGCGAAAAGCGAAAACGACAGTTCCGTCAATCAGATAATTCTGCCGGTGGTCAGCCTGATCGCCAGCGAAATATCAAGGGTAAACAGCATATATTTTTATAAAAGCAATAAAAAAGTCGAGAGAGTCATTTTGTGCGGCGGCTCCGCGCGTTTGCCCGGATTGGTCGAGTATTTTTCGGAGAATTTGCACTTGCCTGTCAGCATCGGAGATCCTTGGGGGCGAATCAGCTATGATCCGCCAAGCCTCGGACAAGTTCTAAAAGAAATAGCGCCTTCTTTTTCCATTGCGGTCGGATTGGCAATGAGAGAGCTGTAAATAAAAATAAAAAATTTAAATTTCAAATTTTAGTTTTTAATTTTTAACTTAGTGCAACGACCATGGCAATAAAAATAAATTTAATGCCCAGGAAAGAGGATGTCACTGCTAGAGGAGAATCGAGGCGGCCTTTTTATTTTTCAATTATTCTTATTTTTTTAATTATCAGCTTCATAGTCTATCTTGGCATTTATTCTTACAATACTTTTTTTCTTAAAAAACAATTGAACACAGTTGAGGAAGAAAGCGCGGATATCCAGGAAAAGATCTCCAAGATCTCAACAACAGAAGAGCTTTCAGCGGTAGCCGCCGCCGTTACAAAAGGGAAAAGCATCAAGTCAATATTGTCGAACCATTTCTACGGGTCAAAAATCTATGAATTACTGGAGAAGCTGACCATCAAAAGCGTTTCGTATGATAAATTTTCCGAGAAGATCGGCGCTGATAATATGATTAATGTGTCTCTTTCGGGCAAGGCGGATAGTTATAACGCGCTGGCGAAGCAATTGATAATTTTTAAAAAATCCAAAGAAATAAAGGATGTGATTTTTAGTGAAGCTACATTGGAAAAAAACGCGAAGGTTGCGTTTTCACTTAACTTAAGCCTTGATTCGAAGATAATAACCGTTCGGCCGGTTATTACATTATCAGATTCCGGTTTGATCAAAATAACAGTCGGCTCCAGTTATTCCGATGCCGGAGCATCCGCGGTTGACGGAGTTGACGGAGTTCTTCCGGTAACGACAACCGGCTCGGTAGATACGAATGTTGCCGGAACTTACACCCTGATTTATAGCGCCGTCAATGCTGCCGGAAATTCTCAGACAGCGACCAGAACAGTCAATGTGGTGGCGCCATAGCCTGAAGAATGGATCATTCTATCGTTATATAATTTTGTATTATTTCAAAAAATAAATATGAATATAAAAGGCACACAAATTACGGCAATTGTTTTTTTGATAATAACGGTTGTTTTGATTTGGCAAATATTCAATGTTTATCCGGAAACCGGCGTTTTGCAGGATAAGATCAAAGCTCAAGAAATAATTACGAAAGACTCGGAAGATACGCTGAAAAGATTAACTGAATTTGTTGATTTCACTGAAAAAAACAAAGAGACTATCGGCAAGTTTGATTCAATTTTGCCTGTTGACGAAGGCAAGGCTAATTTATTATCCAATATAGATAATATAGCCAGCGCCAATGGCTTAGAAACCCTAAGAATAGTTTTTGAAGCAAAAATCGATTCCGGAAGTGAATATTTAAACCCGGAAGGCGTTGCGCCCAAAAAATACGACTTTGATTCAAGAAGCGTCAAAATTTCTTTGCGCGGCAGCTATCCTTCTTTTAAGAATTTTTTGAACGCGATCGAGAAGAATTTGCGGATAACGGATATTGTTTTTGTCGATTTTTTGGCTGACTCCGCCGTGAGCGAAACGGGCGAAGAGATAAAAGCATATTCTTATAATATTGAATTAAAAACTTATTTATACAAGCCTCCGGAGGAGGAAAATATCGCTAAATTGTTGAGCGGCGGAAAATTTAAAAGTTTTACCGCCAAGAATCTGGGTTTTATAAAGGAAAAAGCATTTAGCGATTTGTTGTTATCTTCCAGTTATAATATTAACGCTGGAGCGGATGAAATCGGCAATCGGAATATATTTTAGTTTTGCTAAACATTTAATGGATTAATAATTATAGATTATGCCTCTTTTAAGCGATGAGAAACTTATTGAATTATTGCTGAAAAAAAAAGCGGCAACGCGAGAGGCTATTGATAGCGCAAAAAAAGTGGCAAAGGAGCATGGTTTGGTCCTGGAAGACGCGTTAATAGAGAATAAAAGCGTTGACGAAGAGGATGTGGCAAAGATCAAGGCAGCTTTTTTTAATATTGGTTATGTTGACCTGAGAGAAGAATATATTCCCGCGGAGATTTTGAGCCAGGTGCCCGAAGAAGCGGCATCGCATTATCAGTTTGTTCCTTTTTTTTCCGATGATGAAAAGATCAAAGTCGCTCAATTTGATCCTGAAGACGCAAAAGCCCAGGAAGCTTTAAGATTTTTCACCTGGCAGAAAGGGAAAAAAATCGAAACTTATATTTGTTCCGAAGCAAGCTTTCGAAGCGCTTTCAAGCAGTATCATATTATAAATACGGAAGTAAAAAAAGCGCTCGAAGATATTCAAAGCGCTGATAAAAAATCGGAAGTGGACTCAGGCGTGATAAAACTTTCGGAAGTTTTGACCGAAGAAGCGCCGGTAAGCAAGATCGTGGATATGATCTTGCGCTCCGCGGTGGATGCGAAGGCGAGCGATATTCATATTGAACCGGTGGATGGAAAATTGAGAGTCAGGAATCGGATCGATGGCGTGCTGCAAACGAGCTCCGAACTTCCCGAATCGCTGCAGCTCCCAATTGTTTCTCGCATTAAAATATTAGCCAATCTGAAAATAGATGAGCAGAGAAAGCCTCAGGACGGCAGGTTTCAGGTTAATCTTGACGGCAAATTTATAGATTTTCGCGTTTCCAGCCTTCCGACTTCCAGGGGTGAAAAAGTCGCGTTGAGAATTTTAGATAAAGACCAAGGCATCCAGAATTTGGAAAATATGGGCATGGGCGTCCATTATCGCAAGATGATCCTGGAGAACATTCGAAAGCCTTTTGGCGCTATTCTGGTATCCGGACCGACCGGAAGCGGAAAATCCACCACTATTTATGCTCTTTTATCGATCTTAAATCAGGACGGTACGAATATTATCACTCTGGAGGACCCGATCGAATATTATATTAACGGCATCAATCAAAGCCAGATAAGGCCGGAAATCGGCTATACTTTCGCTTCCGGGCTCCGTTCGATCATGCGTCAGGATCCCGATGTGATCTCGGTCGGTGAAATAAGAGACAAAGAAACAGCGGAACTGGTGGTTCATGCCGCCTTGACCGGGCATTTGGTTCTGTCCACTATCCATACGAATAACGTGATAGGCGTGATACCGCGCTTGATAGATATGGGCGTAGAGCCGTTTTTATTGGCATCTTCTGTGAATATCGCAGTGGCGCAAAGGCTGGTAAAAAAAATTTGCAAATATTGCAAGGAAGAATACGCTCCTTCGGCGGAAGTGGAAACCAGGATTTTAAAAGAAATTTCTCAGCTTAGCGCCGCGCGGAGAAAAGAGATCGGCAGTTTTATTGACAAGCGCCCCATCAAGCTTTCCCGCGGAGTCGGCTGCAAGCGCTGCCAGAATAAAGGAACCAAAGGAAGGATCGGCCTTTATGAAATGCTGGAAATGACGAAAGAATTGGCAAAAATAATTACGGACGGCCTTTCGCAGGAGGCGGTTATAAAAGAGTCGAAGCGCCAAGATATGATCACTATCCGGCAATCAGGAATTATCAAAGCGGTAAGAGGGGACGTGATGGTGGAAGAGGTTTTTGAAGTATCAAAAGACGATGAAGGATAATTTGCAAGATTTATGAATTATGATTTACGATTTATGAACGAGTTGGAGTTTTTTCTTAAATCTTAAATCTTAAATCATTAATTATTATCATGGTTTTATCAAGTGTATCAACCATTAATTTAAAAAATTTGCTGTCGGCTGTTTCGGAGCAGGGCGCCAGTGATTTGCATTTGGCGGTAGGCCGTTATCCCACGCTGAGAATAGACGGGGATCTTGTGCCATATATGCCGGGAAAAATTTTAAATCCCGCCAGCATCAAAGATTTGATCTACTGTATGCTTTCCGATAGGCAAAAAGAGATTCTTGAGAAGGAAAAAGAAGTTGATTTTTCTTATAATTTCGACGATAAGGCGAGATTCAGGATCAATGTGTTTTATGAAAAAGGATATTTGGCCGCCGCTTTGAGATTGATTCCCGCGAAAATCAGGACGATTGAAGAATTGGATTTGCCGTCTATGCTTTTGGATCTGACCAGGCCTTCCCAGGGGTTTGTTTTGATCGTCGGTCCGTCGGGACACGGCAAGACGACCACCATGGCCGCTCTTATCGATTACATCAATCAAAACCGAAATAGCCATATCATAACCATTGAAGATCCGATCGAATATCTGTTCAAGCCGGATCGCTGTATTATCAATCAGCGCGAAGTTTATCACGATGCCATGTCTTTCAGCTCCGCTTTAAGGGCGACTTTCAGGCAAGATCCCGATATTATTATGGTGGGCGAAATGCGCGATCCGGAAACTATGGCCACCGCGATCACCGCCGCCGAGACCGGGCACTTGGTATTTGCCACTTTGCATACCAATAATGCTTCGCAAACGATAGATCGCATCATAGACAGTTTTCCCGCCGGCCAGCAAAATCAGATAAAAATGCAATTGTCCGGAAGTTTGCTGGGGATCGTTTCCCAGAGGCTGATTCCAAGGATCGATTCCGGCCGCGTGCCGGCCTTGGAGATATTGATCGCCAATCCCGCGGTTAGGAACTTGATCCGGGAAGGAAAATCCCATCAGCTGGATCTGGTTATCGATACGGGCGCGGATGCCGGCATGGTGTCGCTGAATAAATCTTTGGCCGGTTTGGTCAAAAGCCGCATAATTTCTCTGGAAAACGCTGAAATTTATTCCTTAAATACTTCAGATCTAAGAATGTTGCTGCAAAAGTAAGTTTTTAATTATAATAAACCTATGCAATTTAATTACGAAGCAAGAACGCAAGACGGCGAAATTCAAGCGGGAGTGGTAGACTCGTCCGATGAAAAAGCGGCGATAGAATTTTTACAGCGCCATAATTTGGTGGTTATTTCAATTAAATCTTCCGATAGCGCGACTACTTCGTTCGCGGAGAAATATTTTTCTTTCTATTACAAAATTAAGAAAAAAGATTTGGCTATATTTTCCAGGCAGATGGCGATATTGATCGAAGCCAAGGTTTCTCTGGTGCAAGCTCTTCGGGCGATCGTAGACCAGAGCGAGAACAAAGTGTTCAAGGAAATGATCTATGAAATAGCTTCAAGCGTGGAAGCGGGGATGACGTTTTCCGCCGCGCTTGGCCGCTACTCGGATACTTTTTCTTTATTCTACATCAATTTGATTAAATCCGGCGAGGCTTCGGGAGACTTGGAAGGAATGCTTGTGTATCTCGCGGATCATTTGGAAAAAGAAGCGGAATTGGAATCAAAAGTAAAAGGCGCGCTTATTTATCCGGCTGTTATTGTGACGGTTTTCGGCTTGGTGGGAATAGTGTTTATGGTTTATATCGTTCCAAAAATTACCGTAATGTTCGAGGAAAGCGGCAAAGAGTTGCCGTTTATCACCAAAATTTTGATCGCCGTGAGCGACGCGCTGATAAATTATTGGTTGCTCTTATTGATAGCGGCGGCGGGAATCGCTTGGTTCGTAAGATACTGGTTTAAATATCAAAAAGGCAATGAAGTATGGGATGAAATAAAAATAAAACTGCCGGTGTTCGGCGGACTTTACAAGAAAATTTATATCACTCAATTCGCGGAAAATTTGAGCACTTTATTGTCGGGCGGCATCGCGATGATACAAGCTTTGCATATTTCAGCGAATGTCATCGATAATACCGCTTATAAAAGAATGATCATGGACGCGGTAAAAAAAGTTAAAACCGGAGAAACAATAAGTTCGGTTTTTAAGAAAAACGAGAAATTGGTGCCGCCGATGGTGGTGACGATGATGAGAATTGGCGAAAAAACAGGCAAGCTCGACGTGGTTTTGAAAAAAATCGCTTATTTTTACGGCAAAGACGTAAATGGCGTGGTTGAAAACATATCTTCGCTTATCGAGCCGATGATCATTTTGGCGCTGGGCGTTGCAGCCGCGATTTTGGTGGCAGCGATCTTGCTGCCGATTTACGATATCGCGGGAGCGTA
>JAUYBG010000014.1 GCA_030693205.1 bacterium | reverse complement strand
GCCAACAGTTCCTCCACCTTTATTGGTACAACTTCCGTGGCCTTGAACCGAGTCTCTGGAGCTTTAGTTCTTACCGGCATTACCAGCATTGACGGCAGTGCCGCCACTGTTACCGGCGCGGCCCAAGCCAATATCACTTCTTTGGGAACGCTGACGGGGCTGGCTGTTGCTGGTACTACGAATATCAATACTTCAGGTTCAGCAGTCACCACTATCGGGAGTGCCACGGCAGGCGTAACTCTGGCTGGGTTTACTGGCAACAATGCCGCTCTTTATGCGACAACCGGTACCGGAGTTGTGGCGGCAGCTACTACTTCTACAGCTGGCTTATGTTTGGTCTCAGGTGCTGGTGCCGGCTATGCTCCAACTTGGTCGTCGTGTGCCGGTGGATCACCTCCTACTTTACAAATTGCATATGATTCCGCTTCCGGGAATACTATCCTCACTACCACAGCTCGCGACATCGCTTTTACCTTAGGAGAAGTGGCTACCCCTACTTCTTTTACAATTGAAAATCAAGATACAGCCGGTGTATCCGCTCAAAGAATATTTAACTCCATTGCATCACTTACTTTAACCAATGGATTATTAGTTGAACAAACAGGAGCTGGCACCATGACTAATGCCATTCAAGTTGCAGGAACAGCCGGAGCAATTACCAATGGAATTTTAATCGCTGACGGGGCGGGAACAATAGCGACTGGACTTACCATGACAGGCACCTTTACCAACTTGATTGATACTCCAACTTTTGATGTAAATAATGCCGGAACAGTAACTATTGCCACAGGACAAAGCTATACAGGATCCGGTACTGTTATATTGTCTTCCGCAACTGCTTCGGCCTTGACTATCAATTCTGGTACAACGGGAACTATTCAAATTGGCGACGATGCTTCAGCTGAAATCATTGGCCTTGGCACCGGGAATGCAATTAAAACCATTAATATTGGAATAGGTACCGCGGGTAATACTATTAATATCGGGACAGACAATACCATCTTGGATACTATAAATATTGGATCGGTATTGGATAATGTAGCCATTACGGGAGATCAATGGAATGTTACGAATGCAGGTGTTCTTACGGTAGCTTCTTGCACTGGTTGTGGCGGAGGTGGCTCAACAGTTGTTAAAAAAACTGCTGATCAAACAGGGACAGACACCACTCTCTTAACCGATACAGAACTTTTATTTCCTATGGGAGCAAGCTCAACATGGTTTTTTAAATATGACCTCGTGGTGAGCAACACCAACAGCGCAACTCCCGACTGGAAATCTACAATCGTTGCCCCCGCAGGTTCTACTTGCGCTGTAGTGCAAAGCGGTTCAGAAGGGGCTGGAGCTGTTTTTCTGCAAGACAAAATTACCACCTGTGATGGCTCGGTAACCATGGATAATGGTGCTGTATCAGCCGATGTCAGTCAAGACTTTAATGTTTATATACAAGGATGGGTTACAACTGCCGGGACTTCGGGAGATGTCACCATGCGATTTGCCTCGTTTACAACAGGAGCAAACGTTATTGTAAGAAAAGGAAGTTTTGTGACAGCGTATCTCGTTAGCGGCTCGGACCTCGCCGAAGTGTATTACAGCAAAGAAAAAGTTCTAGACCCCGGAACAGTAGTCTCTTTAGATCCATCTATTGAAGCCGGTGTCCGGGAGTCTTCTAAATCTTACGATAAAGATCTTATTGGAATCGTCAGTACCAAACCAGGATTGATGATTGGCAATGTTCAAAAAGAAGGAGAAGATATTCCTGTTTTTGTCGCCCTTTCTGGACGAGTACCGGTGAAAGTTACCACAGAAAACGGGCCTATTATACCAGGAGATTTTCTCACGTCATCTTCAACCTATGGTGTTGCTATGAAGGCGACAAAAGCCGGGCAAATAATAGGTCAAGCTATGACTCCTTTTGACAGTGATGGCATTGGGTCAGTATTAGCTTTTGTAAAAAATGGACAAGGAAACGGGGTAAATCTTGCTGATATTTCGTCTGGTCTTAATCAAGACGAAACTCAACTTTTTTCGGGTGATATAGGAAAATTTGCTCTTACCCAATTTATTTCTCAAAAAGAACAATTAGCAATATCAGCTAATCTATCGGAAATTTTTACCGATCGCTTAGCCGCGGCTTTAGAGATTATTTCCCCGCGAGTTTTAACCCAAGGATTGGTCGTTGATAATATCAGCGCCTTGGATAAAGAAATCTTATTTAACAGCGATACTATTTTCTTTGGCCGGCCATACTTTAATTTCGACACCGCCGGTTTCGCGGTTGTCAGATCAGGCGATAAAAAAGTTGATGTGGTTTTTGAAAAAGAATATCTGGAACAGCCGATCGTCAATGCTTCAATATCATCCGAGGAAGACAGCGATATTGCCGATGAAAATATTTTAGCCGGCAATATCAGCTATATCATAACCAAAAAAACCGTCAAAGGGTTTTCAATAGTTTTGAATAAATCGGCGCCGCAAGATATTAAATTCAGCTGGATCGCTTTGGCGGTGAAAAATGCTAAAACTTTTACTTCAATATCCGGTATTGTTCCAACCCCAATTCCTACGCCATCTCCTGCGCCGACATTATCTCCGACGCCTGAACCAACATTAAGTCCTACTCCAACCCCGGAGATAATCGTGATTCTTGAACCATCTCCGCCGCCTGATCCAACCCCCGCACCAATACCAACCGAATCACCGCCTGAAATTACCCCGTGAGTAAGCCAACACAAGAACTATAATTTACAATCAATTAATTAATAAACTTTAATAAAAAAAATATGTTTGGAGAAAAAACAAAAAAAACCATTACGATAATCACAATTTTAATCATTTTGGGTTTGAGCGGCGCTAGCTATTATTTATATTCCCAGTTTACAAAAACGAAAAATGAACTTGCAAAAATTAAACAAGATCCGCAAAGCATTGCTAGGGAAGAAACAAAAAATCTTATCGCTCGAGTTTCTCGGCTGATTGTTTTGCCGGAAGGCGAGGAACCGACCGTGGCGACCGTGTCCGATCCGGATAAATTAAAAGACCAGCCGTTTTTTGCCAAAGCGAAAAAGGGCGATAATGTTTTGATCTACACCAATGCCAAAAAAGCGATTCTTTATGATCCGGTCAATAATAAGATTGTGGAAGTGGCGCCTTTGAATATCGGTAATGCCGCCGCTGGCACAGAAACCCAGGGCGCGGCTAGTGCGACTCCTACTCCGAGCCCCAGCGGCGAATAGTAATAAAAAATATGTATGAAAAAAATTTTGATAGCAATTTTGTTATTGTTTGGCGTGTTTTTTTCGCATGCTCTGGCGATAGATTTTAGTTCTTCCAATTTTATCGTGCGTGATCCTGTTGCTTCAACCGGGGGAGGAAGGTCAACCGCGGGAAATTTCGAAGTTTTTAGCAACAGTGGTTCTTTAACTACCGGTGAAACTACCAGCTCCGGCTTTATCTTACGATCGGGATTTTTCTATTTTCCCGTGGCTACTTCGCCGGTGGTTATCGCAGTACCCGGAGACGGACAAGTAAGCTTGAGCTGGACCGCATCAATCGGCACGCTGGCGAATATTACGAATTATCAGGTTGGAACAGGGACTAACCCCGGAGGGCCTTATGTTTTTGAGAATGTCGGCAGCACCCCTTCTTTTATAAAATCCAGTCTTTCCAACGGGACGCCTTACTATTTTCGCGTCAAAGCCCAGGCTGGCACTGAAAATCTGGCAATATCTGGAGAAGTTTCGGCTACGCCGGTATCAGCCGGGCCTACGCCCACGCCCACTCCGACGCCAACACCTACGTCTACTCCGGCGCCGACTAATCCTCCAGGCGGAGGTGGTGGAGGCGGCGGAACTCAAGCTCCTCCCACCGGTGTTGTCGTAAGCGGCCGAGCTTATCCATTGAGTAAAGTTACGCTTTTAAAAGACGGCCAAATTGCTATGACCACTATTTCCGGGCCGGACGCGAATTTTAATATTTCTTTGACAAATTTATCAGGCGGCAATTATATGTTCTCGGTTTTTGGAGAAGATAGCAAAGGAGCTTATTCAACATCATTTACATTCCCGCTGTACATTACTCTGGGCACGGTTACGCAAATCGGCGGCATTTTTATCGCTCCGACGATTGATGTGGATAAAAGCGAAGTAAAGCGCGGAGAAAATATCGCCATATTCGGCCAAAGCGCGCCTCAGAGCGAAGTTACTATCGCCGTGAATTCCGAAACGGAATCTTTTGTAAAAACCCAATCGGATAAAAACGGAGCGTATCTTTATAATTTTGATACCAGCCCTTTGGAGCTTGGCCAGCATCTGACAAAAGCAAAAGCGAGTTTTGAAGGCCAGATAAGTCCTTTTGGCAAGGCGGTTAGTTTTGCGGTTGGAACAAAAACCATTGCCGGAAACAGGAAATGCGGCACAGGCGATTTGAATTGCGACGGGCGGGTAAATTTAGTGGATTTTTCCATTTTGCTTTATTGGTGGAAAAAGCCGAACGTAATTGCCGACCTTAACGGAAATGGCCTCGTGGATCTGCCGGATTTCTCAATTATGCTTTATTGGTGGACAGGATAGTCGCTTTGCGAAATTTTTAATTTAAGTAAACTTCAATGATTAAAATTTTAAAATTAAAATTATTATTATTTTTGATCCCGATTTTTGTTTTGTCATTTTTAGCAATGCCCGTGCTGGCCGCGGAACTGTATATTGATACTTCCCGAAACGAATATGGCGCAGGCAATATTTTTATCGCAAATTTAAAAATCGATGTTCAAGGCGAATGCGTCAATGCCGTAAAAGCGGATATAAGTTTCTCCAATGATCTCCTGGAAGCGGTGGATTTTGTCAAAAGCGATTCCATTTTGATCTTTTGGGTGGAAGAGCCCGTTATTGATCAGGCTCGCGGTATGGTTTCTTTTGCGGGCGGAGTTCCCGGCGGATATTGCGGAAAGATCAGCCAGGGTTCAGATTTTGATAATTTGATCGGCAAAATGGTTTTTAAAGCCAAAGGAGAAAATCTCCAAAAAGCGGAAAGCAAGATGGCGGAAATAAAATTTATTGATTCATCGGAGGTTTTTTTGAACGATGGATTGGGGACAAAAACAACTCTTGCCGGGCAAGGGCTTAGATTAAAAATTACAGCCGGAACAGGGTTAACTGAAGACGAGTGGCAAAGAGAGAAAAGCGGGGACAATATTCCTCCTGAAACTTTTAAGGTAGAACTGGAGAAGGATTCGCTGATCTTTGATGAAAAATATTTTATTGTTTTTAGCGCTTTTGACAAGCAAACAGGAATCGGGCGTTATGAAGTCAAGGAAGGCAAAGGGCAATGGAAAGAAGCGGTAAGCCCGTATCTTTTGGCGGATCAAAGTTTAAAAGGCGCGATCGCGGTGAAGGCGATCGACAAGGCGGGGAATGAACGGCTCGGGGAAGTTAACTTTTCCGAATCCAAATACAAGCCTCAAGCGAGGATCCCCGCCAAATTATTTTTTGCTTTAATAGTTTTAATAATAGGAGGTTTTTGGATGATCAAATTTGTTAATAAAAAATTAATTAAATAATAAATTAAAATTTACAATATGAGTCTAAAAAATATTTTTCTTTCAGTCGCGGCCTTCGGTTTTTTATTTTTAATTTTTTCCGATAGGACAAATGCCGCCGGCGCTTCGCTATATTTGTCTCCGGCCAGCGGAACATATAATATCGGCGAAACATTCAAAATTTCCATTAAACTTGATAGCGGCGGGTCGGTGATCAACGCCGCTGACGGGGTTTTGTCGTTTAATCCCGAAGGTTTATCAGTCGTAAGCATTTCAAAAACAGGATCGGCTTTTAATTTATGGACCACCGAACCGGCATTTTCCAATTCCGCCGGAAGCATAATTTTTGGCGGAGGGACAACAACGAATTTTAGCGGCGCGTCCGGTACGATCGTTGCTATTACGTTTCGAGCCAAAGACAGCGGCAAGCATAGCGTGAATTTTTCATCGGGATCAATTTTAGCTTCTGACGGAAAAGGGACCAATATTTTATCCGGTATGGCTTCAGGGGTTTATGTCATTAATCCCAGGGCGACGGATCTGCCGTTGAAGGAAACATCCATATCGGCGGTTAATAATACGCCCAAGGCGCCTAATGTGTTTTCTTCCACACATCCCGATCAAAGCCGGTGGTATTCAAACGAAAATCCAAAAATTTCTTGGGACTTGGAAAAAGATATTACGGGAGTGAATTTACTTGTGGATCAAAGCGCGGTTTCGATACCGGCGAAACGCTATAAAGAGCCGCTGAGCGAAAAGCAACTGGAAGAGATCGGCAATGGCGTCAGTTATTTTCATGTCCAGTTATGCAATAAATTCGGTTGCGGCGGCGTAGCTCATTTCAAGCTTCAGATCGATACGATAAAGCCGGAGGCTTTTGAGATCAAGATCAAGGAAGGCGAAAAAACTTCCAATCCGCATCCGACGATAGCATTTGAAACAAAAGATGTTCCGAGCGGCATTAATTATTATCAGGTAAAGATCGGCGAGACAGATTGGGTTGAAACAAGAGGGGCGGAATATCGGCTTAGCGATCAGCCGTGGGGAAAGCGCACGATAATCGTAAAAGCGGTTGATAAGGCGGGAAACAGCACGCTAGCCGTCACCGAAGTGGAAATTTTGCCTTTGGAAACTCCCAGGATAACGGATTATCCGAAGGAATTGATATCAGGCGCCAAGTTTTCGATAGCAGGCACTGCGCCGGCTGATGCGACAGTAAAAATCTATATTCAAAAAGATGGAAAGACCGAAGAATTCCAGGCAAAAAGCGACAAGGCCGGCAAGTGGAATTATGCTTATGCCAAGGTCGCTGAAAAAGGAGTTTATGGCATTTGGGCGGAAGCTTCAGATCTGAGAGGCGCCAGAAGCGATCTATCGGAGAAAATTTTTATTACGGTTATTCCTCCGACATATTTGAGAATTGGTAAATTATTGATAGATTATCTGACGATCTCCATAATTCTTTTGATCTTACTGCTTATTATAATCTTTATAATACTTTGGGCTTGGAAAAAAATAAAAGAAAGGTCAAAGAAAGTAAAAAGAAAAGCCACCGATGCGGAAAAAGGCTTGGTCAGAGCGTTCAGGCATTTGGAAAAAGAAGTTGAAAAGCAGGTGATGAAATTTGACCGCAATCCGAAGCGAATGAGCAGGAAAGAAAAAGTGATTTATAACAGCCTGGGGAAAGCTCTAAGAGTCGCGGAAAAATTCATAGGCAAAGAAATAAAAGATATAGAATCGGAATTAAGAAAATAAGAAAGAAACCGGGTATATTAAAAACAAAAGCGGATTTTCCGCTTTTGTTTTTAATAAATGATTTTTTGTATAGCTATATATTTTTCCTCCTTTTAAAAGAACAATTTTAAGGTTTGTTTGCCTTTTTAATCATTTTCTTCATTTTCATCGTTATTTTTTGATTTAGAAGAAAAATCTTTTTTTTGTTCGTTATTGTTTTGCGATTGGTCTTTATCGTGCTCTTGGGATCGTTTTTCTTCCGTTCGCTTTTTAATTTTGTCGGTATCTTCATTCAGTATTTTTTCATTTTCATTCCAATTGGATTCAAGCGACTTTCTTTTGCTATTTGTTTCATCGAGCCGGGCATTTAATGACGTAATTGAAGTTTGGTCGTCAATTTTTTTTGCTTCCTTGATTTTATTTTTCAGCTTGCTTTCTTCTTCCTCCAGGCTGGTATTTTTATCTTTGAATATTTGTTTGAGATTTTCCGTATTTTTGTCCAAAGTTGCGCTAATATCTTTTGCCAGTTTCGCCGTATCGGTTCCTTTTTGACTTTCTTTTTCAATGATGGCGGCGGTATTGCCGGTATTTTTCTGGAGATTTGTCAGGGCTATATCCAATGTTTCAGGGTTGACGTCTTTTTTCTCCATAATTGCTTTTACTTCAGCCACTCTTTTGGCGGCAAAGCCGGACTGTACCGTTGCTTTGGATTCAGCGGTAAAAGCAAGCGAAGATTGCACATCCTCGGTCAGTATTTTTATCGGGTAAAGAGCTTCTCCGGGCAAGCTGTTTTGCGAGGCGATAGCGATTGAGCTGGTTCCCAAAACAAAAATTGCGATAATGGCGGTTAAGGCTCCGCGGGGAACGAGCCTCGCTTTGCCGGCAGCGAGTTTTAAATATATGAAAAAATTATTCCTTATGTTTTGGAAATTCTGCGTTTTTTTATTCTCAAAAGGATGCGTGGCGATATAGGCGGAGATATTTTCCTTCAGATTTTCCAGGAATTTTTTTTCATCCTGCGATGGCGGAATATCTTTCAGATTCCGGAGCATTTCGATGATTTTTATTTCCTTATTGTTATTCATGATATATTTTATTTTTTAAAATTTTAATCGCCCGATGGATCATAACGCTTATATTGTTTTCCGATTTGCCGGTGATCACACTGATCTCTTTAATGCTCAGATCGTCGAAATAGCGATGAACGATGATTTGCCGGTAAGGCTCTTCCAGTGAAGACAGTTTTTCCCTCATCAGTTTTTCGTTGATCATCCGGTCGACTTGTTTTTCATGGAGAGGCTCGGAAAATATTTTATCGGTATTGACGATTTCTATCGAGAGAGGGATGCGCGGTTTTCTGCGATAATGGTCTATGATCAGATTATGGGCGATCCTATAGGTAAATGTTTTAAGATTATTGATTTTTTCGCCATTGGAAGCAATATGGCCCCAGGCTTTAAAAAAAGTTTCCTGCGTCAAATCTTCGGCCAATTCCCAGTTATTAACTCTGAAATAAATATGTTTTAGGATATGGCCGGCGTTTTTATCATAATTGTCTAAAAATTCTTGTTCGAGTGTATTCGTTTGCATATGCATTTATTAAAGACGATGCGGTAATCAAAAACTTACATCTTTGCCTCATCTTTGTATAAAAATATCCTTTTATACAAAGGATATTTAAATATACCAATAGACAGGCAAAAAGGCAAGAAGTTTAAGCGCCTGAACCATTAGGCTATTTTTTTCTTTTTCCGTGGAAAGCTTTGTGCACTTCGCGGAGCTGGCGGTCGGTGATATGGGTATAAATTTGAGTGGTGGTGATGCTGGAGTGCCCAAGCATGGATTGTACCGAGCGGATATCGGCGCCGTTTATCAGAAGGTCGGTGGCAAAAGAATGGCGGAGCGTGTGCGGAGTGATCTTTTTGGTGATGCCGGCCGTGACGGCGTATTTTTTTATCATTCTTTCAATACTGCGAGGAGTGAGCTGGGTGAGCGCAGTTTTATTTTTGGGAATACTGACAAACAGCGCCGGCTCCGGATCGGCGCGGCGGGCGATGTAGGCTTTGATCGCTTCGCGCGCGCTCGGGGAAGTGAAGATCGGACGGATCTTTCCGCCTTTGCCGCGGACGCTGAATTCGTCTTTTTTTAAATTAATATCAGTGCGCTTGAGAGCGGCGAGCTCGGAAACGCGGAGCCCGGTGGAAAAAAGCAATTCCAGTATCGCTTTATCGCGGAGCAAGCGCAGGCTTTCTCCCGGGTTAAAATCCAGGAGCTGCTCGACCTCTTCCGCTTCCAGGAAATTTACTTGGCGTTCGGGGATTTTTGCTAGCTCGATCTTTTCCGGCGCCAGCGTGGAGATATTATTTTTTGCGAGGTATTTGAGATATGCCCGGAGAACTATTAAATGATAATTTTGAGTGACCTTTTTTAATTCTTTGGCGGTGACTTGTGGCGAACGAGATTGAATTGGTTTTGTCGAACTGCCTGTGGTGAGCGAAGTCGAACCATTAAGCCGGAGGCGATATTTTTTAACCAGATCCAAAGATATTTTTTCCGGAGGCACATTTCCCGTCCGCTTCGACTCGGGCGAATCGAGGCGAGCAAATGAGTAAAATTTTTCCAAACTTAACCGATAAGCGCTAATAGTTTTTTTACTTCGTCCTTTTTCCAGTTCCAAGTATTGCAAAAAGTCCTCGGCGTGAGGATTGGGCGCGGAATTTTTATTTTTCGATATTTGGGCTTGATTTGTCATTGGAAATTTGCTTGCCTCGCCATAGGCGGGTCATTTGTCATTTATATACTTATTCTACCTTTATTTTATCATTTTTACAATTTTTTGGTTGACAAATCCCATAAATAATGTAAAATTAGTAATTCAAGGATAGCACTAAGACGGAGAAAGGGTTTTATTCGCCTTTAATTCTTTTTTCAGCTTAAGTAAAAGCCTTTTTGGTTTAATCAAAAGAGCGATTTTTAAATTATCCTTGCTGTTAATGGTTATTTATGTTATATTATTATTAATCAAATTTAAAGAAAATACTATGATAAAGAAAGAGGAAAAAACAAAGCTGATCAAAAAGTACGCCAGAGATGAGAAAGACACCGGTTCTCCGGAAGTGCAAATAGCTATTTTGTCCGAGAGGATCAAGGAATTGACCGATCATCTTGGTACGCACAAAAAAGATAATCATTCAAGAAGAGGATTATTGACCATGGTCACCAAAAGAAGAAATCTTTTGGGCTATCTTGAAGAAAAAAACAAAGCTCGCTATGAAAAAGTCGCCAAGTCTCTTAAGCTCTAATTTTTGCGCCATTGATTTATGTTTGGCGAATCCGGATTCGCCGGAGAAATTTATTATAATTAAAAGCGCTCAAAAATGTCAAATTTAACAAATACAAGTTCCGTAAGTTATAAAAATCAAAGAGTCGGTGTTTTTGTGGATGTGCAGAATATGTATCATTCCGCAAAAAATATCTACCATGCCAGAGTCGATTTCAAGGAAATACTTTTATCGGCAGTGTCTGGCAGACAGTTGATCAGGGCTTTTGCTTATGTGATCACTACGGAAGGCGGCGAAGAAAAAAAGTTTCTAAGCGCTTTGTCGAAGCAAGGGTTTGAAATAAAAGATAAAGATCTGCAAATATTTGCCGGCGGAATGAAAAAAGCCGATTGGGACGTGGGAATGGCGGTTGACGCGATCGCGATGGCCGACAAGCTGGATGTGGTGGTGCTCGTGACCGGGGACGGGGATTTTGTTCCTTTGGTCGAGTATTTAAAAATAAACAAAGGATGCTTGGTGGAAGTAATGGCTTTTTCGGACAGCGTTTCGCGCCGGTTGGTTGAGGCCGCGGATTTTTTTATTGATCTGGGCGGGAAGAAAAGCAAGTTCTTGATTAAACAGTAGGTTTAATTTTTTGTTTTATAATCTCCAAATGATAAAATGTTATTTGGAAATTTAGATTTAAAAATTAAATAAATTGCTGATCTATAAACAATTAGATTAGAACATTATTTTTTATAAAGTAATGTTAGTCTAGAGTTTGCAGGTCAGCGAAAAGAAGGGAATAGTAACTATGTCAGTAAAAAAATTTAGTACCGAACTTGGAGGAAAGACTCTTACTGTTGAGTCTGGAAGGCTTGCATGCCTTGCTAACGGATCAATAACAGTGCAGTATGGCGACACGGTAATTTTGGCGACTGCCGTAATGAGCAAAGCGCCGCGCGCCGGGCTGGACTTTTTTCCGCTTTATGTGGATTTTGAAGAAAAGCTTTACGCCGCCGGAAAAATAAAAGGCAGCCGATTTATTAAAAAAGAGACAAGACCAAGCGACGAAGCAATCTTGTCTGGACGTTTGATCGACAGGACGCTTCGGCCGCTTTTCCCGGAAGGAATGAGGAATGAAGTGCAGGTTATTTTAACCGTGCTTTCGGTGGACGGCGAGAACGATCCTGATATTCCGTCAATTATTGCCGCTTCTTTGGCGTTGGGCGTTTCCAGCATCCCTTGGGCCGGTCCGGTGGGAGCGGTGCGCGTGGCCAAAGTGGACGGAAAAAATATTATCAATCCCAGCTATGAAGAACGCGCCAAAAGCTCTCTTGATCTGGTAGTCAGCGGAACAACGGGAAAGATCAATATGGTTGAAGCCGGCGCCAAAGAGATCAATGAGACCGAGATTTTTGACGCGGAACTTTTGGCTGAAAAAGAAATCGCCAAAATAATAAAATTTGAAGAGAGTGTTATTAAAGAAATAGGCAAGGCAAAATCCGCCGCGGTTCTTACGAAGCCGTCGGATGAAGTGAAAAAAGCCGTGGAAGAATTCTTGCGTGATAAGCTGGAAGAAGTTATTTATGAAAAAGACAAGGAAACTTCGGTAAGAAAAATGGATGAGCTCACCGCTAAATTGAAGGAACTTGTCATGGAAAAATTCGGTGAGGAAAAATGGGCGGAAGCATCGGCATTGATGGATGAAATAATCAATAAAGTGGTTCATAAAAATATCATCGAGTCCAATAAACGTCCGGACGGAAGATCTTTGATTGAGGTGCGCAAACTGGAAATAGAGGCCAGTATTTTGCCCAGAACTCACGGATCGGCGCTTTTCAAGCGGGGAACGACTCAATCGTTGGGCGTAGTGACTTTGGGCGCTCCCGGCGACGAGCAGACGATTGAAGGCATCGAAATAGACGGGACAAAAACTTTTATGCTGCATTATTATTTTCCTCCTTATTCGGTAGGGGAAGTAAAGCCTTTGCGCGGCCCGGGCAGGCGCGAGATCGGGCATGGAGCTTTGGCTGAAAGAGCCTTGGAAGTTTTGATGCCATCCAGAACGGATTTTCCTTATACGGTTCGTGTCGTTTCGGAAATTTTATCCTCAAACGGTTCTTCCTCGATGGCGAGCGTGTGCGCCGGAAGCTTGGCTCTGATGGATGCCGGTGTGCCGATCAAGACTCAGGCGGCGGGAATTGCCATGGGGCTCATGAGCGACGAGAGCGGAAAATATAAAATTCTTACTGATATTCAAGGACCGGAAGATCATTACGGCGATATGGATCTGAAAGTTGCCGGAACCAAAAATGGCGTTACGGCTTTGCAAATGGATGTAAAAATAGACGGCATTACTTCCAAGGTTTTTCAGGAAACAATTTTGCAAGCCAAAGAAGCGCGATTATTTATTTTGGGCGAGCTGAACAAAGTTCTTTCCGCGCCAAGGCCGGAAATGAGCAAATACGCGCCGCGCATCACCAGCTTCTTCATTAATCCCGACAAGATCAGAGATGTGATCGGTCCCGGCGGCAAGATGATAAATCAAATTATCAAAGAAACAAACGTAACTATCGATATTGATGATTCCGGCTTGGTTTTAGTGACATCAAAAGACGCCAAAGAAGCTGAACGGGCCGTCAAATGGATCAATGATCTGGTGCGCGAAGCTAAAGTCGGCGAAATTTATCAGGGAAAAGTCACCAGAATAATTGACTTCGGAGCTTTTGTGGAAATTTTCCCCGGAAGCGAAGGGTTGCTGCACATTTCCGAGATAGCCGAATACAGAGTAAACGCCGTGAGTGATGTTTTTAAGGTAGGTGACAGTGTAAGAGTAAGGGTTAAAGCTATTGATCATTTGGGCCGGGTAAATCTTACGGCAAAAAATTTACCTTCAGCCTAAAGTATTCTGTAAGTTTTTTTCTTTAGTTTGCAATAAAAAAAGAATTAAAAATATGGAAGATACAAACGATAAAAGTTTCGTGAGCCATAATGGCGACAAGCCGTTCATTCGGACGATGGAAGACGATCTGAAAAAAATTAAAAATAGTCCGGCTGGAAACAGCGACAGGGCTTCTGTTATTTCTTCTTTAGGTTCTACGCCTCCTCCTTTTCGAACAAACGTTCCAATTAAGGAAATGAATCACTCCGTTTCAGCTCCGATTCCATCGACCCCCAAAAATTTACCGGTGGATATGTCTTTGATTGAAAAAGAGGAAACAAAAGTGGAAGCGAATACCGAAAAATTTAAACCAATTGAAAAGCCCAAAGCTGCCGCAGATTCCAGCAGTCCGGATAAGTGGATTTTGGGCAGGCCGCCCAGTTCATTTGGGCGCGAGCCGGCTAATGCGAAAACAGAAGAAAAAACTCCTCCGGTTCCCAGGCCTTTTCCTCCAGTTTCCAGACCTGTTGCGCCGGTTTCAAATAATGTATTTTCCAGAAGACCGCAAAGTCTTGTAAATTTGGACAAGGAAACAGAAAAATTATCTCCCCAAGCAAGGTTAGCCAGGCAGTCGTCATTGGGTCTTGGCGACAGCGGAATAGGATCTAAAGAAAGACTGGCAGCGTCGCCGTCATCCGGGATTTCTTCGGCTGTTTCAGGGCAATCCGGTAAGACCAGCAGAGGGTCGTTTAATTCGGATCTGTCAAAACTTTCTTCTTTTGAAAGCAAGAAGACAATAGAAGAAATTATTAAAGAAGATAATCCAATCTTCTTTTTGGGAAAATTCGTTAAATTGTTTTTTGTTTTTTTAGTTATTGTCGGAGTCGCCGCCGGCGCTTATTATTTGTATATTAGCAAAAGACCGATTGTCAATCCGGTTCCCGTTGTCGCTCCCGGCGAAACTTTTATCGCCGGCGCCATAGAGGCGACCATCAGCGCGGATTTAAATGCCGATTTGAATAACGAGATCAGGATATATTTTTCCAGCGTCAGGCCATCCGGGATATTCAGGCTGATATTAAAAGACAATAACGGGCAAAACAGCCAGGGATTGGAAAATTTTAGCAAAAGCCTGAACATCACTCTGCCGGATTCGATTGCCAGCGTTTTGGAGAAAGATTATAATTTAATAGCTTTTAATTATCCGGAAAAAAATTATTTGCGGCTGGGTCTCGTGTTAAAAGTGAAAAATCCATCCGATGTTTCAGTTTCCGCTAAAAACTGGGAAACAGATATGTATAAAGATATTAAACCGTTATTTCTCAATACCCCCGGGGTTTACAAAGAAGGCGACCAATTTAGAAGCAATAAGTACAATAATTTTGATATAAGGTATCTTCCTTTGGAAAACGAAAACAGCGCCTTGAATTACGCGTTTGACAGCGAAAAAAAGTTTTTATTGTTAGCTAC
Source organism: bacterium (assembly GCA_030693205.1). Taxonomy (NCBI): domain Bacteria; species bacterium. The sequence continues at coordinate 8,837 of JAUYBG010000014.1, read as the reverse complement.
TTCCAAGGATGATATTTTTAATTTAATCGATAAAATCATAGAAGGAAAGTAATTAAATGAATCCAATAGCAAAACAAATAGCGATTATTTTTTTAGTTTTTTTGGCGATTTCCGCCGTATTCACTTTTTCCAATTCTTCCGGCAAAAAACCGGAGACGGTTTCTATCGGCCAACTGGTGTCTCAGATCAACGAAGGAAAAGTGAAATCAGTAAAAGTTACGGGAGATGCGCTGGAAATTGTTTTAAATGACGGCACAAAAGAAACTTCTCTTAAAGAGCAGTCTTCTTTGTCCGATTCGCTGAAAAATTATGGCGTAGCGCCGGAAAAGATCGCGGCGGCAAACATTGAAATGAGTGACGGAAGCGGAAAAGATTTTTTATACAGTGTTATTCCTTCGATATTTTTCTTTTTGCTTATAATCGGTTTTATTTGGATGATGCTTTCCCGGCTTCAGCAAGGGAATGTCCAAGCGATGAGCTTCGGGCAATCCCGGGCCAGAATATATTGGCCGGGAAAAGACAAAAATCAGATAACTTTTAAAGATGTGGCTGGCGTGAAAGAGGCGAAAGAAGAGCTTAAAGAAATTGTTGATTTTTTGCAAAGCCCGAAAAAATTCACTGATATGGGAGCGCGCATTCCTCGCGGTGTATTGCTGATGGGGTCTCCAGGAACGGGAAAAACTCTTTTGGCGCGAGCCGTGGCCGGAGAAGCCGGGGTGCCGTTTTTCAGCATTTCCGGTTCGGAATTCGTGGAGATGTTCGTTGGCGTCGGCGCGAGCCGGGTGAGAGATCTTTTTAAGATGGCGAAGAAAAACGCGCCGGCAATTCTTTTTGTCGACGAAATTGACGCGGTGGGGCGGCAGCGGGGAACGGGTTTGGGCGGAGGGCACGATGAGCGCGAGCAGACTTTAAACCAAATTTTAGTGGAAATGGACGGTTTTGAAACCGATACCAATGTAATTGTTATGGCGGCGACCAATAGGCCCGATGTTCTTGATCCGGCTTTGCTCCGGCCGGGACGTTTTGACAGAAGAGTGGTTCTAGACGATCCGGACATCAATGACAGGGAAGCGATTTTGAAAATTCATGCGAAAGTCAAGCATTTGGATAAGGGCGTTAATTTTAGGATAATTGCTTCTCGCACCCCGGGTTTTTCCGGAGCGGATCTGTCCAATCTGGCCAATGAAGCCGCAATTTTAGCGGCGCGCCGAGGGAAGAAGAAGGTAACTCAAACAGAGTTTTTAGAGTCAATCGAAAAAGTAATGATGGGACCGGAGCGCAAAAGCCATCTTTTGAACGAAAAGGAGAAAAAAATTGCCGCTTATCACGAGGCAGGTCATGCTTTGGTTTCCGCAAGCCTTACTCATACCGATCCGGTTCATAAAATTTCCATTATTTCGCGCGGAAAAGCCGCCGGTTACACGCTTCAGCTTCCAAGCGAGGATAGATATTTGAAAACAAAATCGGAATTTGTCGATCAACTGGCTGTTTTATTGGGAGGGTTTGTCGCGGAAAAAGTTGTTTTTTCGGAATTAACCACCGGGGCGACCAGCGACCTGGGAAAATTATCCGAATTGGCCAGAGACCTTGTGATGCGTTATGGAATGAGCGACAAGATCGGCCCGGTGACTTTTGCTCGGACAGGAGAGATGGTGTTCTTGGGCAGAGATCTCGGAGATCGTATTCATTATTCGGAAAAAGTCGCGTCCGAAATAGACAATGAAGTAGCTAAGTTCATTGAAGACGCGCAGAAAACGGCGGAAAAGGTTATTACCGAGCGGAGAAAAAAACTGGACGAAATAGCCGCTGTGCTGATCGAAAAAGAAACTATCGAGAAAGAAGAATTCGCGGAGCTGATGAAAAAATAGAAAAGTAAAAAATAAGATTTAAAAAAGACTGTCTAGATTAGGTTTAGGCAGTCTTAATTATTTCTATCGCGCCAACGGGGCATATTTTGGCGCAAATACCGCAACCAGTGCACATATTGAGATCAACTTTTACCCACGTTTCTATTAACTCCAAAGCGCCGAGTTTTTCCGGACACACCGATACGCATGCTCCGCAATAGCCGCATTTGTATCTATTAATTGTTATTGTGTCTTTTTTGCGGGTTGCTTCGGCGTTTTTTTCCTCTTTTTCGGATAAATTTATTTTCTTAAACATCTTTTCCTCCCGAATTTTCTTAATCGCATTTTAACTCTTTGTATTTTATTTAGCAAGTATTTTTAAAAGGCGCATATGCGCCTTTTAAAAATGGTGGACCTGAAGGGACTTGAACCCTTGACCCCATCCATGCCATGGAAGTGCTCTACCAGCTGAGCTACAGGCCCCTCAACTGAAAAGCATTAAACTCACTAGAAGTGAGGGATTTAGATGCTTTCCATGCGATGAGCCGCAAATCAAAATCTTTAATTTACTTATATAGCTTATCAGAAAATAGAGAAAAGGCAAGAGGCTGGACGGGGTTTACAGGTTGAATAAATATTGTTATAGTGAATTATGTTTTAAGCCCTTGTAGTTCAATGGATAGAACAATGCCGTCCTAAGGCGGAGATGGGGGTTCGATTCCCTCCAAGGGCACTGGAAGGGTGGCAGAGCGGCTGAACGCGCTGGTTTCGAAAACCAGTATACCTTTACAGGTATCGTGGGTTCAAATCCCACCCCTTCCGCATAATTTTATGAATTTATTCGGCGAAGAAAAACAACAGAAAAAAAATAATCCGAAAGGTTTTGTTCCTTTGGCGGAGCGAATGCGGCCGGAAAATTTTGATGATTTTTTGGGGCAGGGAGAGATCGTCGGGGAAGGGAAGATATTGCGTTTGGCGATCGAGAAAGATGAAGTGCCTTCGATGATATTCTGGGGTCCGCCAGGCACGGGGAAAACAACCCTGGCGCGGATAATCGCCAAGATGACCAAAGCGACATTCATTCAGCTGAGCGCGACCAGCGGAAGCGTAAAAGATATCCGCGAGGTGGTAAAAAACGCCCAGAAGTCGGCTGAATTCAACGGCCGAAAAACGATTTTGTTTGTGGATGAAATTCATCGCTTTAATAAAGCCCAGCAAGACGCTTTTTTGCCGTATGTGGAAAACGGTACGATCATTCTGATCGGCGCGACCACGGAAAATCCTTCGTTCGAAGTCAACTCGGCGCTTCTCTCGCGATGCCGGGTTTTTGTTTTTAAAACTCTAAGCATTCCGGAAATTGAGCAGATTTTAGATCATGCTCTAAAAAATAAAGCGAAAGGTTTGGGAAATATTAAAATTAATATCGCGACGGAAACGATAAAGTTTTTGGCCGGTATGTCCGGGAATGACGCGCGGACCGCTTTGAACGCGCTGGAGCTGGCAGTGAAATTTTCTCCGAAGGGCAAAAGTGGCGCCATAGAAATTAGCATTGATGCGGTTAAAGAATCTTTGCAAAAAACGCATTTGCTCTACGACCGCGCCGGCGAGGAACACTATAATATAATTTCGGCTTTGCATAAATCCATGCGGGGGAGCGATGTCGATGCCGCGCTTTATTGGCTGGGGCGGATGCTGGAATCGGGCGAGGATCCGCTTTTTGTCGCGCGGCGCTTGGTGCGTTTTGCTTCCGAAGATATCGGGCTCGCGGATCCGGGCGCTTTGACCCAAGCAGTCGCCGCTTATCAAGCCAGTCATTTCAACGGTATGCCGGAGTGTAATGTCAATCTGGCGCAAGCGGTTGCGTATTTGACTCGCGCGCCAAAAAGCAACGCTTTGTATGCGGCTTATCAAAATGTTCAAAAAGACATAAAAAATCTGCCGGCGTATCCGGTGCCGCTTCATATGCGCAACGCGCCGACAGATTTGATGAAAAATATTGGCTATGGCAAAGATTATAAATATAATCCGAATTTCGAGGGGCCGGTGGAACAGGATTATTTGCCAAAAGAGCTTAAAGGCAGAAAGTATTTTGTGGAGAAAAAGCCCAAGAAATTTTAGATAAAGGAATTAAAAAAGATGGTTATATTCCTTCCATTTTTTATTTTTGCTACTTCTTTTTAGTTGTTTTCTTTGCAGCCGGTTTTTTCTTTACTTCTTTCTTAGGTTTTTCTTTGGGTTCAGTCTTTTCTTTAGTCTCGGGTTTTTTCGTTTCAGTTTTCTTTACTTCAACTTTCTTAGTTTCAGGCTTAGCCTTCTCTTCCGTTTTTGGTTTTGGAATTTCTGCGGCAGGTTTGGCAGTTTTAGAAACTTTTGAAGCCAAAGCCAATCCCATTCTGTGTTCTTTCGGTTCCAGAGAAATGATCTTGAATTTTTCTGTCTTGCCGATGGCCAGAACTTTTTTAGCTTCTTCAATACTTCCAAGTTCAGAAATGTGGATCAAGCCATGGATATCTTTATCAAGATAGACAAAAGCTCCGTAAGGCGTGATCTTGTGGACTTTGCCGTCGACCAGATCGCCAACTTTGTATTTGAGAATGTGCCACGGGTCTTCCTTGAGAGCTTTGAGAGATAACGAGATCCTTGTTCCGTCAATGCCGATTATTTTGGCTTGGATCTTATCTCCGGCCCGGATAATGTCTCTCGGGTTTTCGATCAATTGCCAGGCAAGTTCGGAAATATGCACTAGGCCTTCCAGTTCTTTTCCGCCTTCCTTGGGCGCTTCGCCGGGCAGATTGAATTTTACAAAAGCTCCGAAATCAACGACTCCGCTGATAACTCCTTCCACGACATCGCCGGTTTTGAGCAGGGAAATCGCTTTTTTCTCTTCGTCGGCGTAGGTTTCTTTTTCGGAAACGATCAATTTTTCATCTTCCTTGTTGGCGTCGATGATCTTAACTCTCATTTCGTGATTGATAAATTTATTCAAGAGGGTCAAGATTTGCGATTTGTCGCCTTCCTCGACGCGCGGATAATGCTCGTTTGCCAATTGCGAGACGGGCAAAAAAGCTTTGATGCCATAAAGTTCGGTTACTAATCCGCCGCGGTTTGCTTCTTTGATTTTTATGGAAATAATCTCGCCATCTTGCATTTTTTTATAAATATCTTCCCAAGCGAGTTCGTAGCTCGCGGTTCGGATCGAGAGTTCGATATAGCCTTCGTCATTTTCCGGATCAATGACCGTCGCTTTGAGTTTATCTCCGATCTTTAGCGATTTCAGCGTGCCAAAACCATCCTGAAGTTCCCGGCCGTAAATTACGCCGGTGCCGATCGGGCCCAGATCCATAAACAAGGTCTGTTTGCCGATATCAATTACCGCGCCTTCGATCAGGTCTCCGGCTTGGGGAATCTTAATTTTGTTTTTTTCGTCGGCTAAAAGCTGCTTCATCATAGCAGAGCCTTTTTCGCTGTCTTTTTCGTCAGTTTTATTTTTTGTCATAAAAATGGATTATTAAAGGAAGTATACACTGAGAATTCCTTAAAATAATAAAAACCATACATTAGTAATTAAAGTTGCAATTCCGCCCATGGTTTGTGGCAGACAGCAATACAATAAGTATAAACTAGCTTGGAAAACTCGTCAAGCCCTGCCCCGCATCAATTCTTTAAAAATACTCAATTCTAAGATAAAGTAAGCCGCAGGCGATACCGAGAAATTGTCTAATTTATTGATTAAACTTTGTTCGGAATTTGGTGCTGGGGGGCTTGACTTTCGGGTATTTTAGCTCTATAATATATGGTCAAGCTTAAACAGCTTGTGTTTCAAATATTTTTGAAACTCGGCTCTTTTAAAATTTAAAAAATTTACCGGTCCGAAAAGATCGTGATTTTATATGGCGATTTTTTGGGACTGGTAAATTAGCCAGTAATAAATTCAAGAGGTGAAAAGAAATGGAACCAGAAATATTAACGAAAAAAGAATTAAAAGAAAGAAAGAAAAAAATACTGGACATCAGGTACAAGGGCGAATTTGACACTGTTCTGGACGAAATCGGATCCTTTATCAAAGATCTGATGTTCAGCGATGATCCCGTTGCGAGGAGAACGATCGGATGGGCAATGCACGAAAGAGGCGTGGTTTTCCAAAATAAGGGAATGAATTGGGAAGCCGGGATGGAATGCCTTCAGGACGCCTTCGCTTACAGGAAAGCGATCGATGATCCCATAGGCCAAGCCTACACGATTTTCCAAATTCCTATGTTTCGGCTGGCATACAAAGAAAAAACGGAAGACGTACATCCTGATTTTCAAAGGGCAAAGCCATACGTTTTGCAAGCGATAAGCATGTTGGAAAGCAAGCATTTGATGATGGTCGCTACGGCTGAAGAGAAAGAAGATCTTGGAAATATGTACCAGAACCTGGCTTATATCTATCAGCAGGAAGGAGATGATCAACAGGCGATGCTTGCGTATAAAAAAGCGCTGGATTTCAGAAAGAAGATCGGCGACAGGCGCGGCACGGGTATTACCTTGGCAAGAATGGCGGAGATCGAAGAAGATTTTCAAAAAGCGGAAAGATACCTGAACAAGGCATATCAAATTTTTGACAGCATCGGCGACATAAGCCGGCTCAAGCAGGTCAGGGAAACCCGCGAGAAAATCGGGAAAAAGAAATTATTATCAGAACTTGAGGAGAAAAAATAAGGAAGGTGAAAAGAAATGACAGAAACAGAAGAAGTAAAAAGAATATCAGATGAGTTATCAGCGCTTTACGGCAAAGCAAAGACAAAAGAAGAATATCTGAAAGTTGTTGAGCTAGGAAAACTATACGCGAATACGCTGAAAGCAAATTTGGCAACACCTAATACGGTTGTATCAACGGTTTTGTCTAGCTGCTGGGCTGGATACTATCTTCTCCTGAAATTCCCCGCGGAAGTCACCGAGGAAGACAAAGATGATTTCATGGAAAGGATAGATAAGCTGGAACTGCAGACCAAAGATCCAAGCGTAAAAGCAGAACTGCTGTATCTGGAATCGGTTGCATGGAGCCATTTAATGGACAACCAAGAGAACGCAGACTGGTGCAACGAGGAATTTAAGAAATTGGTTTCAGAAGGCAAGGTTTTAATAACCCAGGTTCTTAAAGGAATCAACTCCAGAGCAATCAAAGAAATGGACGCCAAGAATTGGCAAGGCGCGATAAAAATCGCCGATGAAATAAAACAGTTTTCCAAAGAAACCATGGAGCAGCCGGAAAATATCGGAGCGGCCGCGAATATCATCAATAATCGAGGAGCCTCAAAAGTTCGCGGAGATATTGACATCAAAGACGGTATAAAAGATCTTGTAACCGCCTTAGATTATTATCTAAAGCAACCATCAGTACCGATGAAACATATTGAGGGCATAAGAAACCGATTAATGGAGGCGATAAAGAAACTTTAAAACATACAAGAGGTAATTATGACTTCCGAAAATTCGGGACGAATTGCCTCTTTTTTTTAATTGTTTTTTAGGCATATTTGAGCCGCAAAAATAGTTGCCAGCGCCTTGTTTTTGTGCTATTATTTAAATAATTAGTGTTCGCTTTGGGCGAACTCCAAAATTTTTCATTTTGATTTTTACATTTTAAATTTCTCTTATGATTATAACCTGGTATGGGCACAGTTGCTTTAAAATAAACACAAAAGACGTCACTATTGTTACCGATCCGTTCAGTAAAGAAATCGGCATTAAGCCGTATTTTGGCGCGGCAGATATTGTGACCGTCAGCCACGAGCATTATGATCATAATAATGTCGAATCTCTAAAAGGGGATCCTTTTATCGCGAGAACCCCGGGAGAATTTGAAACCAAAAATATTTTTATTTACGGTTTTAGGTCATATCATGATAAAAAAAATGGCGCCGAGAAGGGCACCAATACTATTTATTTGATCGAGGCCGAAGATATGCGGATCTGTCATTTGGGGGATTTGGGAGAAACATTATCGGATAAGGTCATAGAAAAATTGGGGCAAGTGGATATTTTAATGATCCCGGTAGGCGGAGTTTATACTTTGGACGCCAAAGAAGCGGATGAATTGATCGATCGGATCGAGCCGTCGATAGTTTTACCGATGCATTATAAAACCCCATCTTTAAATATCAAAATTGATACGTTAGATAAGTTTTTAACGGCGCGAGGAATCAAGAAACAAGAAACTCTTGATCGCCTGACGATCAAGAAGAAGGAATTGAATCCGGAAGAAAATAAAGTGGTGATATTGGAAGCGGCGCACTAAAACGAGTTATAAAGTTGAAAGTTGTAAAGTTTATAAAGTCGGAGACCAAACGTAATGAATTTATTTGATAAAATTTTTGCGAAAATCAAATGGTTGCGGACAGAGCCGGAGAGTGTTAAGGTTAGATATATTTGGATCTCGGCCTTGGTTGTATTCGCGATTGTGGCAATTCTCTGGGTAGGGTTATTCAGAAAATATGAAAGAAGGGCGGCGAATAACGGAAAAAGCACAGAGCTTATTATCGAGGAAGGAAAGAAGCTTAAAGAAGAGATAAATAAAATTAAAATTCCCGATATCGGTTCGCCGACAATTTCACCATCAGTTTCGCCGGAATCATCACCAATAATTTCACCGGAAACTTCTCCCGAGGCCTCGCTTAAAATTACTCCCGAACCATTATAATATTTTTTTGTCATTGCGAGGAGCCGAAGCGACGAAGCAATCTATGTCTGAAAAATGAGATTGCCACGCCCCGAGTACAGGGCTCGCAATGACAGAAATAAGACATTTTTAAATTAATAAATTGGAAATTTAATAGAAACTATAAATTGAAAACTAGAAATTATTTCATATAATATGCCAAAAGAAAAAGGAAAAACACTTCCGCCAGCTGGCGGATTAGCGCTTGAGGTTTTGCAAAAGATCGAACCGAGAGAACTGACGACTGAAATGCAGGAGTCATATTTGGATTACGCGATGAGCGTGATCGT